>JAIBBR010000008.1 GCA_019694575.1 Myxococcaceae bacterium | reverse complement strand
GGTGACTTCGACCAGCCCCGCAGCATCAAGCAGGCGCAAATGGCGCGAGACGGCAGGACGGCTCACCGGCAAACCGGCGGCCAGCTGCCCCACCGAAAGAGGACCGCGCCGAAGTTTGCGCAAAATGTCGCGTCGCACCGGGTTACCCAACGCATCGAGTGGATGAACCATACGTAACTAAATAGTTACCATTTCGTCACTCATCGAGCAAAAAGCGAGGGCGGTGCTGCGGTGGAATCATCGGGCACGCACCGTCGGGTTTCTTGAAAACCTTTTGGCGGTTGCGCGCAATGAAGTCGTACACCGCGTCGAGCAAGAAATCCGGCAGCAGGTTGCCGACATTGGCCAGCACCTTCCAAAACCCACCCAACCGCCGGCCCAAATGCACCACCGCCGCAGACTTCACCAGAAGCCTGCCGTCACTTGTCCACACCACCAAACTGTCGGGGAGCACACTGCGCTGCGCTTCATTCACCCGGCTGCGAAAAGCCTCACTGCCGAGCGGAGAAAAGTCAGTGTTGTTTTCGCGCTCATGCTTGAGCACGAACTTCACTGACGCATGACAGAGCCCGCAGCTGCCGTCGTAGAAGAGAATGTCGCGCGGCTTCGAGAAAGAAGCCACCGCCCGCCCGCCGTTACTTCAGCGCCTCGGCACCCGAGACGATTTCCATCAGCTCCTTGGTAATGACGGCCTGACGGGTGCGGTTGTAGAAGAGCGTCAGCTTGCCAATCATGTCTGACGCGTTGGTGGTGGCGTTCTCCATCGCGGTCATGCGGGCGCCGTGCTCTGAAGCCACGCTCTCGAGCAGCGCGCGGTACACCTTGATGGCCAGCGCTTGCGGCAACAGCTTGTTGAGCACCTCTTGTGAGCTGGGCTCGTACTCGAAGTCGACGCTCGCCGCGCCGGTGGCGTTCGACGATGTGTCAGGTGTTTCAAAGGGCAACAGCCGGTTGAACACCACCTGCTGGCTAATGGCCGAGCGAAACTCGTTGTAGCAAATGTAAACCGCGTCGAGCTCGCCCTTGGCGAAGCGCGCTGACAGCTCTTGGGCAATGTCGGCGGCTGACTCGTATTTCACCTTGGCGAGCAACCCCGGGTTGTCTTTGCGCACCGGGGTGCTGCGGTTCTTGAAGAAGTCGTTACCTTTGCGGCCCACCGTCGACAAGGTGACGCTTTTGTATTGAGGGCCTTCTTCTTTGATGAACTTAGAGACCCGGCGAATCACGTTGGCGTTGAAGCCGCCCGCCAAGCCACGGTCAGAGGTCACCAGCAGAACTTCAACGTTTTTGGCTGGGCGTTGCTCGAGCAGGGGGTGGCCTAAGCTCCCAGGTTCTGAGCGAGCCATGACTTCAGAGATGATCTTACCCAGCGTCTGGGCATACGGTCGGGCAGAGACAATGGCGTCTTGGGCTTTACGAAGCTTGGCGGCCGCGACCATCTTCATGGCCTTGGTGATTTGACGGGTGCTTTTTACAGTCTTGATGCGCTTTCGTATGTCGCGAAGAGAAGCCATAGTCTTTGAAACGACCTATACCGGTGGGCCGACCGGAGGGTCAATGAGACTCTTCTGCATGTCCCGAAAGATCAGAACAACCGTGCGCATTGGCTTCATCATTCTCTTGGCTGGCCTGACTGGCTGCAACAAAGAGCGCCTCACCAAGGTGCTGCCCCCCGACGTACGCGTCGACACGTATATGCAGCAGTCGGCGTCACAGGTCGACGTGCTGTGGGTGGTCGACAACTCGGGTTCAATGGCGCCGCGGCAAGAAAACCTGGCCAAGAATTTTCAGTCGTTCATCGACTTGTTCTCGAAAGGCAGCATCGACTTTCGCATTGGCGTCACCACCACCGACATTTTCAAGCAGCCCGGCCAATTGCGTGGCTCTCCGCGGGTGCTCACTCCGTCGACGCCGTCGCTCGCCAGCGCTTTTGCCAACAACATCAAAGTCGGCATTCAGGGCAGCCCGTACGAAGCGGGCCTGCAATCGGCGCAGTTGGTGCTTGAAAATTACCAGCGCCTCAACGCCGACCAAGTCAGCGCGCAAGAGGCGTGCAAGGCCAGCTGCCCCAACGGTTCGAACAACACCCAATGCCGTGCCAACTGTGAAACCAACAACGGCATCGAATTTTTGCGGCCCGGCGCTTACCTCTATTTGATTTTTGTCTCTGACGAAGACGACGAGAGCTCGCAAGACGTGCGCGCCTTCTGGCGCTCTTTCGAAACCGCCAAAGGCATTGGCAACGACGGCACCGTCACCACCGCCGCCATCGTGGGCAGCAGCCCCAACGGTTGTGGCGCCACTCCCGGCGCGCGCTACCAGGCCATGTCTACCCTCACCGGCGGAGACGTGGGCAATATCTGCGACGCTGACTTCGCCAAGACGCTCAAAAAACTCGCCACCAGCGCGGTGGGGTTGAAGCGCAAGTTCGCCTTGGCCAAGCCGCCCAACTTAGAAACCTTGGAAGTGCGGGTGAAATACCCCTGCAACGCGGCTGAAGAAGCGATTGCCCATTGCGCCAGCGTCGACCGCGCTGACTGCGCCGACCAACCGGTTGACTCGCTCAACCTCGTGTGCACTCCGCCGCAGGGTGGCCCCGACGGGTGGACCTATGAGAAAGACAAACAGTCAGTGTATTTCGCGGGAGATTCCGTGCCGGGCCTGCAAACGCAGGTGGAGCTCCAGTACTACGAAGAAGGCAAAGGCCCGTGAAGCGACTCACCCGTGGTGTTCCCGCGTTGCTCGCCGTGCTGCTTGGGGTGTGCGCGGCCAGCTGCAGACCTCCCAACGCGCAGACCGTGCGGCCCGAATTGGTGCCGCCTGAGCTGACGCAAGACTTTGGCGCGGTGCCCGTGCTCAACGAGAAGACGCTCGAGGTGCCGCTGCTCAATTCAGGCCGGGTGTTTCTCACCGTCAGCAACGTGGCCATCAAAGAGCCGAGCTCGGCTTTTTCGGTCAAGACGCCGGTTGACCAAGTGGAGCCCGCGGTCACCAAGCCCATCGTGGTGGCCTTCGTTCCTCCAACCGAGGCCGATTACGAAGGCACGTTGGTGTTCGACACCGACGACGAGAACTACCCCCACGTCGAGGTGAAGCTCAAAGGCAAGGGTTCTACCCGCGCCATCGTCGAAGTCGACCCCCCGGCGATTGATTTTGGCCGCGTCGCTGAATGTTCGACCGCGGTGCGCACCTTCACCATTCGCAGCGCCGGCAGCGCCGACTTGGTGGTGAACGACATCAGCTTCACCGCTGATTCGTCGTCGCAATTTACGTTTGTCGGCTCGACGCGCACGCCGGTGGTGGTGAAGACCATGGGCAGCAATGGCTTGCCGGGGCAAATTCAAATCACGGTGAAGTACGCAGTGGCGGCAGGCTCCACCACGGGCGCGACGGGCACGGTGAAGTTGTCGACGACCGACCCTGATAAACGCGAAGTGCTGATACCCATCACCAGTGAAATCAACCGGGCGCCGGTGCCGAGCATCGCGGCGTTGGGCAACGGTGCGCCGGGGCTCGAGGTGGCGCTCGACGGCTCAGCCTCGATGGACCCCGACGGCGACAACCCCATTACTTACAAGTGGACCTTGCGGAGCAAACCGCTCTCGAGCACCACGGTGATTGCCGCGCCTGAGCTGGCCACCACGTCGATGCGGTTAGACCCGCTGTTGCCCGGTGCGTACGAAGTACAGCTCGACGTCACCGACAGTGAAGGCGCCAAGAGCTGCCAACCCGCGCGCGCCACTGTGGTCGCCGCGCCCGCGCAAAAACTGCTCGTCGAAATGTTTTGGGACCACGCCAAAACAGACATTGATTTGCATGTGTTGCGCACGCCCGACGCGATGGTGGGCAAAGCGCCAGACGACTGTCATTACGCCAACCCCGCGCCTGACTGGGGCATGCCGGGCACGATGGACGACCCGCAGCTTTTGCGTGACGCGCTCACCGGTTACGGGCCCGAGCTGTTCGGCTATGTCAACCCCATTGACACCACGTACCGCGTGGTGGCCGACTTCGCGCATGACCACTTAGACCCCAACCCCGCTTCAACCGTGACGGTGCGCATTTACTTGTATGGAGTCGTTAAGGGAGAATTCACCAAACGGCTCGATACCCGTGGCACACGGTGGGCCGTCGCCGACATCGCTTGGCCGAGCGGAGTCATCACCCCGGTGCCCTAATGCGACAACTGGTTGCTCTTTTCATCGCCGGAGCCTTTCTCTTCGGCTGCCCCTCGACGTCTCCTGGCAAAGACGGTGGGCGCCCGCCTGAATGTGAAGCGCGCACCGACTGCGTGGGCGACAACGACGGCAAGGTCTGCACCGCGCAGCAGTACTGCGAAAATTGCGACTCGTCGGGCCAGTGCCGGGTCAAAGAAGCGTGCTCGGTAGAAACGCGGCTGTGCGTGCTGCGCGAAGGGTGGGGCACTGCCTGCAACTTGAATGAAGACTGCCCAGCAGGCGCGTGGTGCAAGCAAGGCCTCTGCGTCGACCGCAACGCCGTTTTTTTGTGCCCGGGAGGCACCAACGGCGAATGCCCGCAAGCGCAGCGGTGCAACACGCTGACCACGGTGTGCGAAGAAGACTTGGGTTGCTCTGAAAACGCTGACTGTGCGCTGGTTGAAGTGTGCAACACCGGCAGCCGCCAGTGCGTGCCTCGCTGCACCGTCGACACCCAGGCGCAAATCTGCGGCGCGCAAGAAAAGTGTGTGAATGAAAAATGCGTGCAGTGTGCCAGTGACCAAGAGTGTGGCCCCGGTTTGGTGTGTGACGCGGCGGGCCGCTGCTCGGCGGGCAACCGTTGCTATTCAGACCGCGACTGCAAGGTGCCGCTGGTGTGTTTCACCGCCACCGGAGCGTGTTTGACCAAAGCGCCTCCCTGCGTGTCGAACGACAACTGCGCGGCTGACCAACGCTGTGACGTGGGCAAGGGCAAGTGCGTACCGAAGACGTGTCAGCCCGACCGCTTCGAGCCCAACGACGACGTGATGCACGCTTACGGCGTTTCGCAGCAGACGTACTTAGACCTCACCTTGTGCATGGGCGATGTCGACTGGTACTCGGTGGCGCTGGGCCGGGGAGACCAGTTGGGCGTGAACATCGACGCCGACAATTTTTCAGAGAACACCTTCTCGACGGTCATCAAAGATGCCACCGGGCGCTCGCTGGCGGCGGGCAAGCTGCTCGTCAATTACGTGGCTCCCGCGGCGGCCACTTATTACGTGGTCATCAGCACGTCTGACCCGTTTCAGCCGTACGACGTGACGTTTCTCTCTTCGCGCGGCACGCCGTGCGACGACGACGCGTTGGAGCCCAACGATTCGGCGGCCCAAGCCACTGCCATCAACACCGCATCGATGCTCGACGGCAGCGTGTGCCCGCAAGACCAAGACTGGTTCAAAGCGTCGGTACCCCAGGCGAAAGCGCTGCAGGTGTCGCTCACCAACTACGACGCCAGCAAAGGTCTTTTGGAGCTGTGCGTTTTCGACGGCACTGCGCCGCTCGGCTGCAGCGACACCGCGATGCCCAGCGTCAGCGTTGGAGCGGCCGCCGCCGGTGGGAAAAATTTGAATGTGCGCGTCAAAGGCACGGGTGAGCGCACCGCCAATGGCTACACACTGAGGGTAGATTTTTTATGAACCGTTCAAGCCACTCTGGGTTGCTCGTCGTCGCTGCATTGGCCCTGGTGCTCTCGGGGTGTGGTTGCACTCCGCCGCCCAAGGTTCAAGACGACGGGGGCGCCATGGGTTTCGATGCCGGTTTCGACGCGGGCCTTCCTGATACTGACGCGGGCACCCCGGGAGAAGACGCCGGTGTCGACGCAGGCCCTCCGCCGCAGCTGCGCATTCGCAAAGTGCTGCCTCCGCGGGGAGGCTCGGCTGGCGGCACCACCGTGCTGCTCGAAGGCTCGGGCTTCATTCGCGACTTCGCCACGAGGGGCACCGACGCCAAGCGGGTGACGAGCCTCAAACTCGGGTCGAACAGTGTGATTGAGTACACCATCATCGACGACGAGACGATTGAGCTGCGCAGCCCTCCTGGCGTGGCGGGCCCGGCCAGCGTCTCTATTAAAAACCCGCTCGGCACTTTTCTATGCAACAGCTGCTTCACGTATTTCGACGAGCTCTTCGTCACGCAGCTGAGCCCGAAAGAAGGCCCGCTCAAAGGCGGCAATGAAGTGACGATTGTCGGTCAGGGTTTCACCAACGACACCCAAGTGGTGTTTGGCACGTTCGCCACGCCGCAGCTGACCTTTGTCGACGACAAGACGTTGAAGGCGGTGGTGCCGCGCGGGTTGATGGCCGACGCGGTCGACGTCATTGTCTACAATAAGAACGGTGTCGCTTCGCAGCGTCGCGCGTACCGCTACCTGTCTGACGTCAAGGTGAACGGCATGAACCCCCACGCCGGCCCCGTGGCGGGAGGCACCACCGTGGTGCTCGCCGGCGCCGGTTTCATGGGTGCCACCGCGGTGCAGTTCGGCGCCCACGCGGCGACTTCGTTTACCGTCAATGACGACACCCAAATCACCGCGGTGACGCCAGCCGCGACGGCGGCGGGTGCGGTCGACGTGACGGTGACCACTCCGCACGGCAGCTGGACAGTGAAGGGCGGCTTTGCCTACGTGGTGCCCGGCGGTGCCTTCGACATCTTCTCTGTCGTGCCGCACGTGGCCCGGCCGGGAGAAACCGTGACGCTCACCGGCCAAGCGCTCGATGGCGCGGGCATTACCGTCAGTGTTGGCGGCAACGCGGCGCTGGTAGGCGCGAAGACATTTTCTACCTTGCAATTCACCGTGCCTGCCCGTGGAGCCGCCCCCCGCAAAGCTGACGTGGTGGTGACCGCCGGCGTGGCGAAGACGTTGGCGCAGGGCTTCACCTATGGGTTGACGGTGAGCGGCATCACTCCGCCCAATGGCCCCGTCGCGGGTGGCACTCCATTCACCGTATCTGGAGGCGCGTTGCCTTCGACGGCCGACGTTTTTCTGGGCAGCTTGCCGGCCACTGGGGTGGTGGTGCCGGGTGAGTCGTCGCTCTCGGGCGTGACGCCCAAAGGCGCGGGCGGCGCGCCCAGCGCATTGTGGGTGCGTGACAGCGCTGACTTCGAAAATGAAGCGGTGCTCGCAAACGCCTTCACCTTTAACGAAGGGTTGGCGTTGGGCCGGGTACAACCCGAGCGGGGAGCCATTGCCGGCGGCACCTTGGTGACTGTGCTTGGCGCGGGCTTCGGCGAAAGCACGGTGGTCAGCTTCGGCGCCAATAAAGCGAAAGACGTGAAAATCATCGACAGTCACACGCTTTCTTGTCGCACGCCCAAGGGTGACGTGGGCACTGTCGATGTGAACGTCGAACGGCTCGGCGCGAAAGACGATTTGCCGGGAGGCTTTTCTTACTTCGACCCGCGCAGCATCTCGGGTGGTCTCTCGGGCGGCCCGCTCGTCGGCACGCTCAACATCACCGTGCTCGACGCAAGCCCCAATTCGTATGGCGCGCCGATACCCCAGGCGACCGTGATGCTGGGCGTCGACACCTCGACGCCTTACCAAGGCCTCACCGACACCCGCGGGCAAATGACCTTCAGCGATGCGTCGCTGGTGAAAGCGCAGACCGTCACCGTCTACAAAGAGAATTTCGCCGCGGCCACGGTCACCTCGGTGGGCGCTGAAAATCTCACTGTCTTCATCGCACGCACGGGCGGTGGCGGAGGGCCTCCCTCGAGCGGCACGCCGCCTGCGGGTGTGCCGGCGTCAGTCATTTCGGGCCGCGTCACTGGCTTCAAAGCGCCGCGCCCGTTGGTGAATGACGAAGCGCTCGAAGCGCGTGTCTTCGTGACGCAGAACTCGTTCTTCGCCGGGCCTCCGTTTTCGGGCCCGCCCAACAAGAGCCGCGAAAAGTGGGTCATCACCCAAGATGGCGCCGAATACGTCGTCTACACCAACGCCGGGTTGCACGCGACCTACGCGGTGATGGGCATCACCAACAAGCTGACCCAGCAATTCACCCCGTACCTCATGGGCGTGTGCCGCGGCATCACCACCTCGCCCGACAACCCGGCCACCAACCAAGACATCGTGCTCGACATGCACCTCGACTTGACGGTGCCCATCACCATCGACTCGCCCATTACCGTGCCCTCAGGTGTGGTGGGCATGCCGCCTGGTCCCGCGATGAACGCGGTCTACGCCTGGCTCGATTTGGGCGCCGAAGGGTTCATTCCCAACCCCAACAATTGGGCCACTGGCACCGCGGCGGCTTCCACCGTGGTGAGCACCAGCGCGACGTTGTCTTTCCCCCACTTTCCACGGTTAGACGGCAGCAACTTCATTTTCTTGAACCACGCGTCGAATGGTTTGGGGCAACCCTCGAGCTATTACTTCCGCCGGCAGCCGGGTGACATGTCGACCGGTGTCACCGTGGGGCCGATGTTGCCGGTGCTCCAATTCACTCAGCCGCAAATGGGCATTTTCAACGGCACGCTCTCGTGGACCGTCGCCCCCGGGCCGGTGCCGCAGCTGCACTCGGTTGAAATCGTGAAGCCCACGCCTTTCGGCTCGCAAACGCTGTGGAGCGTGGTGCTGCCGGGCGACGAAACGCAGGTGGTGTTGCCGGCGCCCGCGGTGCAGCAGTTGCGCGATGAGCAGGCCGGTCAATCGCTCTTCGTGGGAGTGTATTCGAGCTTGTCTCCCAAGTTTGCGTACAACCAGTGGACATACGACACCTTGAACGGCGTGAATTGGTCGGCCTTCACCAGCGCCGTGAGTGAGCCTTTTTCACCGTGAAAATACGAGGCGCGTTTCTTTTTCTGGGGTTGGCCATATGGGCCACGCTGTCTTTTACTGGCTGCCGCAAAGAGCGCGTGGCGGGCAGCGGCTGCATCGAAGACAAAGACTGCGGCACGCCAGCCAGCGCGTTTCGTTGCGAGACGCGCACCGGGCAATGCTACTGCCGCACCGACGAAGCGTGTCACCCCCGCGAGCTCTGCAACCCGTCGGGCTTCTGCCAAGACCGCTCAGGCTGCGAATCGAACGCCGACTGCGATGAGTCGCAATTCTGCGAAACCCAGAGCGGCAGCTGCTTGCCCAAGGGCCGCTGCAGCACCGACTTGCACTGCCCGTTGGGCCAAGTGTGTGACACCAATCGCGCCACCTGCATCGACGGCTGCCACAGCAACGGAGACTGCCCTGGCTCGAGCTGCCGCTGTGGCGAGCAACCCTGCGCTTGCACCGGCACCACGCCCGCTGACGTCGCCAAATGCACCGTGGGTGTGTGTGACCCCAACTTCTGCGCCGACCAGAATTTCTGCAAATTCGGCGAGCTGTGCGGCTTGCCTCCCGACGCCGGAGCGACGCGCAATGAGTGCTACAGCGACTTTGACGACGACCGCCGCCCGTACTGCGCCAACTGCAACTACGGCGCGGGCACCAATATTTGCGGCCGTGGCGCCAACTATTGCCTCATCGACACCACCCACCCCGGCAATTACTACTGCGGCACTGATTGCTCGCAGGGCCAAAGTTGCCCCCGCGGCTATGGCTGCCAAGACGTGATTGTCGTTTTCACTCAGTGGGCCTGCTCGCGCTCAAACCCTTCGTGCCCGTCGAACCCGCAAATGCCGTGCGTCGACGACAAAGACTGCAAGCGCGGAGGCACCTGCGCCAAGCTGCCTGGCAGCAACGCCGGTTTCTGTGCCGGGGTGTGCTCTATTTCTGAAGGCGACAACGACGGTTTCTGCAGTTGTTTGCAAGACACCGACTGTGCGCCCGAAACCTGCAGCGGCGGTGAGTGTTCGATTTCACGGCGCAAGTGCATTGGCGATGGCGACTGCCGCTCGATTCGCTGCGTCGACTTCGAAGGCGCGGGTGGGTGCTTGATTGGTCAGAACTGCGCTCCCGCCGACGGCTTGTCGTGCTTAGAAGTGCAGTAGTCAGCGCTGCCCAACGGGTTTCACCTGCTAAGGTGCTCGTGGTTCTTCAAACACTCTTCTTCGAATCGACTTCAACATGACTTCATTTGCTCTGGCAGCGGTTGCACTCTTTCTCGGCGCGTCACCTGCGCCATCGGTGAAAGTCACCGCCAATTTTTCGGTGGCTCCCAAGGTAGAAGAGCAGAAATTTCCCTTCGTCTCAGACGCGACGGGAGGCGTCGAGCTGACGCTGACGCGGCAATCGGTCACCAGCGAAGACGGCACCTTTTTGTTGGTGTCGCTGTCGCTGCTGCCGTTGGCGCAGGCCCCTGCCGTGAAAAACCTTAAGCCCGAAGAGCAAGAGCCAATTGTGGCCAGCGCCATTCTCGAGCTGCAAAAGCAGTTGTCTGAACGGGTGGTTCGTTCAGTGAGCGGCAAAATTGCTGACCGCAAGCCCGTGACGCTGCCCGTCGGTAAAGGCACCGCGTTGAGCGGCCCCACGCTCGATGAAGGCGACCAGCCCAACGGGTCATTCATTGCACATGTGGTAACCAGCGAGACACCCGCGCTGTACGTGGTTCTGGCTGCCACACGCGACGACAAAGCCTCGAAAGACAAGGCGAATGACTTCGTGAAGTCGATGACCGTGCCGCCCGCAAGCGGCAAGCGGTGAACGGCTGGCGCGGTTTAGTTTTCATCTTTGCAACGCGAAAATGATCTACCCGTTGCAAGGTTGAAACGCAGAGCAGCCTTGAAAGTCTTTGTAGGCAGCTTCGAATTTTCCAGTGACTTCGCGCCTTCAAAGGTGTGCCCCTGCCCAAGGCAAAAGCGCGGCATGCGGGTTGCTTAGTTTGGGCGTTGAAGCATTTTAACGAAGCACTTTCCCCCCGACATGGAGTCGACATGATTAGCGCCGCCGCCTTCGCAGTGGTTTCACTTTTGAATGCCGCTCCCGGCAAAGCCGACGTGCGTGCTGAGAAGCCGAACCCGCCTGCGTATGTGACTGGCGTGGTGACCAGCTCCTTCCCCATGATTCCGCTCATCGAGAATCAAAAAATGCCGTACCAGTCGGGCGACATGGCTCCAGTCGACCTCGACCTCACCCGCCAGTCAGCGACCACCGATGACGGCTTCTACCTGCAGATTTCGGTGCCGATGGCCGCCATGAGCCAGCCCGCGGTGATGAAGAATGTGAAGGCTGAAGACCAAGCTGCTGCGCTGCAGACCGCGTACAGCGAGCTGTTGAAAATGTTGTCGGAGCGCGCTGCCCGTTCGGTGAACGGTAAAATCACCGAGCGCAAAGCCTTGAACTTGCCCTTCGGCCGCGGCGTGGCGCTGTCGGGGCCGATGTTCGAAGACGGTGTTCCCTCGGCCATTGGCCAATTCTTGGTGCACGCCGTCATTACCGACGCGCCTGAAATTCAAGTCATCTTGGGCACCTCGCGCAATGACAAGTTGTCGCAAGACAAGATGCAAGACTTCGTGCGTTCGCTGAACTTCTCGCCCTCGACTGCGGTGAAGTTGAATCGCTAAAAAGTCACCTTAGAGTCGTCATCTTCGATTGGCGGCTGCCGGGGCACCCACCAGGTGTCTTGGCGGCCGCTTTTTTTTTGGCTCAAAACCATGGGCGCTGTCGTGGCGCCGACAAAGGGAACCTCCGTAGACGTACATGCGTCAATCGGCCTGCGAGGTGAGGTTTGTTCTTTCATTCGAAAGAACCTTGTGGGTGAGTGGAGGGCCTATGGTTTTGCTCCCGTTGGTGCTGGCGGCGGCGGTCGATGCGCCGATGACTGAAGTCACCGTTTTTTCCGACCGGGCGCGCGTGGTGCGCACGGCCACCGTGGGGGCAGGCGCCCAGACGGTGGAGTGGCCTGTGTTGCCGCAAACGGTCGAGCCCCAAAGTGTGCGCGTCGAGGCGAGCGGCGCTGAAGTCAAGCGGGTCGACTTGGCGCGACTCGAAGATGACGCGCTGCCCACTGACGAAGCGAAGAAGCTGATTGCCGAGTTGCAGAAAGCCGACGACGCGTTGGCGCGGTTGCAAGGTGAGGCCACGGCGCTCGATGTGCAAATGGCGCAGTTGCAGCGGTTGGGCTTGAAAGCTCCGCCAGAAAATGCAGAGCGCCCGCCGGCAAAATTGAATGCCAGTGGTTGGAGCCAGGCGTTGGCCTTCGTGTCAGACAGCTTGGCGAAGAGTCAGGCGCGGCGACGTGAGCTGAATCAAAAGCTTGAAACGTTGCAGCAAGAGCGGCGCGCGTTGGCAGAAAAAGCGCGGCTATTGGGGGCGAGTGCGAAACGTTTCGGCTGGAAAGTGACGGCGCAATTGGCCGGTGGCCCTGGCACGGTGAAGCTGACTTATTTCGTCACCCGTGCGCGCTGGTACCCCATTTACGACTTGGCGCTCAATTCAGACACGGGCCAAGTGGCGGTGTCGTTTTCGGGTTTGGTGTCGCAAGAGTCGGGCGAAGACTGGGCCGACGCCGCGCTGCGCCTGTCGACCGCGGTGCCCACCACGCAGGTGACGCTGCCCAAGTTGCTGACGTGGAAAATTGGCGAACGCGAGCGCTTCATTCCTACTCCGACGCCGGTACGAGAAAGTGCGCGGCCGGTGCCAATGGTGCCGCCGTTGCCGCGGGCGCCGAAAGAAGATGACTTGCTGCGTTCGCAGCTGTTGCAAGTGGCGGCGGCTGAAAGCCAAACCGTTGAAGAGAAGGGCCGCGGCGCGGCGGTTCGCAAGCGCACTGCCCTCGAATTTGCCGATGACGCGGTCGAAGGAGAGCTGCTCTCTCCGTCGGGCGCTTCAATGGAGTCTTTCGAAGTCGCCGAGAGTGACAAGCGCAAAAACGAGGCGCCGGCCCCGCCCCCTGCTTTACCAGCAGCCCCTGCACCCAGAGCGATGAGGGAGGAGCGGGTGACGCTGACGAATTCTGCGCCCGAACCGTCGGCCCCCACGTTCGGTTTCAGCCTCGCGCCACCTTCGGCGTACCGCGGCCAATCGCTCAGCGCCGATTTGCCCGCGGTGGCTGGAGGCGGCTACGACTTGGTGTACCCCTCGCTGCAAAAAGAGACAGTGCCCTCGGGCAAAGGCGCGCGCAAAGTGGCGCTCTTCACCGAAGCGTGGCCGGTGAAAGTTGAGAGAAAGCTTTACCCCGCGCTCTTTCCCGAAGCGTTCTTGGTGGCCGAGCTGAAAAACCCTTCTGCGCAACCGTTACCCGCCGGCAACGCCAGCCTCTTCGTGGGAGAAGACCCGTCGGGCACCGCACGGTTGAAACTGGTATCGCCCGGAGAGGTGTTGACCTTGCCGCTCGGCATCGACCGGAGCTTGCGCCCTGTGCGCAACGTGAAGGTGGTGCAGTCTGAAGAAGGCATCATCAGCAAAGACGAAGTGTCGCGCTACACGGTCACCATCGAGCTCGCCAACCCGTACCGCGCCGCGATGAACGTGCGCATGGTTGACCAGGTGCCCGTCACCACAGACAAAGACGTCACCATCAAGCTGTTAGAATCGAAACCGATGGCCACCCAAGACAGCCGTACTGGCGCATTGGAGTGGCGGCTCAACGTGCCTCCGGCGCAGAAAACGGTGGTCGCTTTCACCTACACCGTGAAGCGCCCCAAAGGGTGGAAGCTCTACCAAAGTGAGGAGCGGCCATGAGCGCGCTAATCGTTGCGGTGTTGCTCTTGGCCGTGCCCAGCGTCGACGAGGTGGTGGTGTACCCAGACCGGGCCCAAGTGACGCGCGTCGGTGAGGTGAGCTGTGCGGCCAAAGTGAAAACGCTCTTTACCGGCATTACTCCGGCCGCCGCTGCCGATTCATTTCGCGCGCGGGTAACGCAAGGCCAAGTGCTCGGTCTGCGCACTGAGCAGCAAGTGCGCGCTGAAGAATTTGGGCCGGCCCTGAAAGACGCGCAAGACAAGTTGAAGGCGCTCGATGCGCAACGTGAAGGTTTGCTGCAAGACTTGGCGCGTGCCGACAACCAGGCGCGCTTGGCGCAAGAATTGGCCAACGTCTCTTCGACGCTGATGTCGCGAGAGCTGGTGAGCGGCGCGAGCGATGCCCGGGCGTGGGCCCAAAGCGTCGAGGCCCCGACGAAGGCGTTGCTCGCCGCCAACAACCTGCGGGTTGACACCGCCACGAAATTGCGCACGGTCGATGCGCAGCGCGACGTTTGGTTGCGAAAAATCGCTCAGCTGCAGCAGTGGTCGCGCCGCAGCGAGTGGCAGGCCGAGGTGTTGGTGAATTGCCCGGCCGGCAAAACAGCGCGGGTGGAGCTGACGTACATGGTGGGAGGCGCGCAGTGGTCTCCAGCGTACGAAGCGCGGGCCGATGAAGCGGGCGGCAAGGTAGAGCTCTCTACCTGGGCCACGGTGCAGCAGGTGACGGGCGAAGACTGGAAAAGCGCGCGCATCACGTTGTCTACGGCGGTGCCGGCACAGAACGCCACGCCGCCTGAAGTGCAGAAACTGCTCGTGCATTCTGTGGAGCAGAAGCCTGAAAAGAAAGTGCTGGTGCGCCGCGATGAAGAAGTGAGTCACGCGGGAGTGTCGGCGAGCAACGCGTCGGGCAACACCGCGCTGCCGGCCCGTGCCCAGGGTTTGTCGGTGCAGTTGCAAGTGCCCGAGCGCGGCACGGTGGTGGGTGATGGCACGCCAGTGCGCCTCTTCGTGGCCAAGACGCCGCTCAAGGCCACCTTCTCCTTCCGCTCGGTGCCTAGGCTGCAGCCCTATGTGTTTCGCGTGGCCGACTTGAGCAACCAGGCGCCCTTTCCATTCTTGGCGGGTCCGCTCGATGCGTACCGGGCCACTGGTTTCGTCAGCCGCTACCACTTAGAGCGCGTGGCTGAAGGAGCGTTGTTCACCTTGAGTTTTGGCGCCGAAGACTCGGTGCGCATCAAGCGGGTGGTGGTTGAAGAGCTGAAGCGCGACGTGGGCCTCTTCAACGGCAAAAAGCGTTTCAATTACGCTTACCGCTTCGAATTGGCTCACTACGGCAAGAGCCCGGTGGAAGTCGAGGTGGCCGAAGGGCTGCCCGTCTCGGAGCTCGATGATGTGACGGTGGCGGTCAATGCGAAAACCACTGCCGGCTACCAAATAGACTCGCAAGACGGTATCGCCCGCTGGAAAGTAGCGCTCAAACCGGGTGACAAACGCAACGTCGATGTGGCCTTTCAAGTCGACGTTCCCAATAGTTACGACACGGGAAATGACTGAGAAACCAGGGCCTGAATACGGCTGGGCGGGGCGTCGTCCATGGGGTTATGAAAACGACATTCCTTGGCATCGGTTTAGGCGTCATCTTGTTGTCGGGTTCGGCGTTCGCAGACGAAGGGTTTGCGCGGGGCCGAGACCGTCATCACTCACACGGTTGGTACCAGGGGCACACCGAAGCCGACTGCGGTAACCAGCCTCAAGAGCAATACACCACTGACGGGCGCTACGAATTGCGCTCGGTACAGCGTTGGGTGCCTGGCCGCTACATGCAGGTGTGGGTGGCTCAAGCGTGCAACCATTACCGTCACCGCCATGGCCAAGGGTGCAACAACGGCTATTACCAACAGCAATGGCAGGCCGGCCATTACGAGACGGTGCAGGAGTGGGTTTTCGTGCCTTACGCTCGCTCGCCTCGCTATGGAGCCGCGCAAGTGCCCCCGCCCCCGCGCGTGGGCCTTTCGTACAGCAGCGCTGACGGCAGCGCATACGTGAATGCGTCAGCCGACAGCTTTGGGTTCAGCTTCACCTCGTCGGTTTTCTAAACTGCGCGAGCGAGACAGCAACTGGCGGGCGCCCACTGGAGGCGCCCGTTTTTTGTGTGCCCAGAGAGGGGCCAAGTTCCCACCCCGCGTGCTAAAGAAAACCAGGTAGCCATTTCAACAGCCGGCTGTGCTTGGTGTGTGGAGTGCCTGATTGTTTCGAGTGCTGTTGACGACGGGGTTGCTTTTGCCGCTGGCCTCGGCCCACGGGAGTCATCGTCGGGCGATTCGGTTGGAATACACGGCGCCTGCCGTTTGCCCAAACAAGGCCAGCTTCGAAGGGAGGCTCGCCGCGCGGCTCGGGTACAACCCTGTCAGCGAGCCGGCGACGCAACTCGTAACCGTCGCGGTGCAGGTTCGCGGCGAGCTGCTCGACGCGACGTTCAGCCTCGCTGACTTTGGCGGCGCTCAACGCGGTGACCGAACATTCAGTGGTGCGGCGACAGACTGCGAAGGCGTGCTTTCGGGAGTCGCGCTTGCGTTGGCGATTGCACTGGAACCGCTGCTTCTGACGCGGGGCCCCACCGACGCTGTCCCACCGGGTGAGACTCACGCGGCCGTTCCCGCGCAGGTGCCGAACATATCGTCTGCCTCGGCGGCACCGAGTGACGTGCACTTGCTGGTGGCCGTTGGCGCGCGGGGCGCGGTGGGCTTGCTTCCAACGGCGTCTGCCGGGCCCAGCGTGGAAGTTCGGTTGCGCATTCGTTCGTTCAGCGTGGCGGTCGATGGCGATGTCTTGCTCGCGCCTACCGTCGACATGGCGGGCGGGCGTGTCGAGACTTCGCTGGTGCGTGCTGGCGTTCAACTCTGCGGGCACGTGGCGTTCGCTTCGTTGTGCGCGCGTGGCACCGGCGGTGCGCTGGCGGCGGGAGGCGCTGGGTTCGACAACAGCCGGCGTGGTTGGCAACCGGTTGCCACGTTTGGGCCACTGTTGGCTGCGCGCTGGCGGCCCCTGGGCGGGCTGTTTCTGCAAGCGTCGTTGGCGATAGACGTGGTGTTGATTCGAAGCGCCATTACCTTGGGAGCAGTGGAGCTTTGGAACAGCCCCGTCGTGGCGGGAAATGCGGCGCTCCTTGTCGGGTGGCAGTTCTGGTGACGGATTCAGCGCTTTCAAACAGAACAGTTGAGCAGCTTCCGATGGGCTCACCCAACGAATTAACCGCGCTGTACCGGGCAGAGTTCCCCTATGTGTGGAACGTGCTGTTTCGGTTGGGTCTTTCTGGCCCCGAGCGTGAAGACATGGCGCAAGAAACGTTCGCTGCTGCCTTCAAACAATGGTCGAGCTACGACAACAAGCGCCCTGTCAAACCGTGGCTGTTTGGCATTTGTTACCGCTTGGTCCGTGACTATCGGCGAAAACACCAGCACCGGTTTGAACGAGAAGCGCTCGACGAGAAGCTGCCGGAGCAAGCGCCCAATGCCGAAGATGCCGCGGTTCGGCGTCAAGGCTTGAAGATGGTTGAGCTTGCTCTCAATGAAATGGATCTCGAAAAGCGTGCCGTCTTCGTCATGCACGAGATTGAGGGGCACCCCATACCCGTGGTGGCCGAGGAGCTCAGTGTTCCGCTCAATACCGCTTACTCGCGCTTGCGGTTGGCGAGGAAAGACTTCAATCAATTCGTGGCGCGACTCCACCACAGTCAAGGAGCGACGCCATGAGCACCGATGAATCGGAAACGCTGACCTCGTTGGCGAAGAACTTGATTGCCCTTGAACAGCAGCGCCAGGGCCCGTCGCCGACCGATGAGCAGCGCGTGTTGGAGCGCCTGGTTCAGACCAATGCCTTTCAACCAGCAACAGCAGCGGCTTCGGTAGGTCATTTTGGAACGAAAGCGGTGGTGACGAAGACGTTATTCAGCGCCGCGGTGGGAGCACTCGTGGGTGGAACGGCGGTGGGCGCTTGGTTTTCGGGCCGGCTGCAAGAAGCTCGTGAGGAAGTGACGCAGCTACGGGCTGCCTTGACCGAGCCGAAGCAAGAAAAAGTGCCCAGTGTTGTTCGAACGGAGCCAGCTCAACCTCCAACGCCGCCTGCGCCGTCGTTGCCCACAGTGAGTCGAAAGCCCCATGCCGTCGAAGCGCCTAAGCCAATGGCGAAAAGCGATTCGCTCAGCGAAGAAGCGGCGCTCATCGAACAGGCGCGGACCGCGTTGCTCAAGAACGATTTGCCTGCTGCATTGGCTGCGCTCACCCAGCATCACGCGACGTTTCCATCGGGGCGAATGGTTGAAGAGCGCGACGTGATGATGATTCAAGTGCTCTTGGGCCAAGGCCGAGACGCCCAAGCACGCGCCGCCGCTGACCGTTTTCGCCATGAGCACCCGTCGAGTCTGCTGCGCCCGACGCTTGACGCGCTTTTTGAACAGGCCCCGTGACAGAAACGAACCCGCCATTCAGATATGAGGCGTTCTCTCTTTAAAGGAGTCTCCATGACTCGCATGTTTGTTTTGTTGTCTATGTTTGGTTTGTCTGCCTGTGGTGGTCCTATTTCGATTGGAGATATTCCCGATGGAGGAGGTGCGGGGGGTGGCTCAGGGGGCGGCGGCGGTAGTGGAATGGGCGGCGGCACAGTGAATACCTCGGTGACTTTGGGCGGGTACACCTTGCAGCCGCGCAGCGCCATTATGGCCGCGTCGTTGCCGAACGCCCCGTTGAGCTCGGGCAGCGTGCGCACACTTCTTGCCATTGTTTCGGACGCCGACAATGCCTGTTCAGGTTATCGCTGCAGAGTGTCTGGTACCGGCTTAGGCGAGGGCACGCACCTCGCCTTTCGAATTTTCGGAACATCACTTCAGACGTACCCAATTGGAAAAGCTGCGGGGAACGCATTTGTGACTTTCTTCCGGGTCGAGCCTTCAGGCACCAGTGTGTTCAGCGATGACACCGTCTCGGGCACAGTCACCTTGATTTCATTTTCAGAAAACGGCCAGGCCACTGGCAGCTACGACGTGACCATGAAAAGTGGAGCCGTCATTCGTGGAACGTTCGGAGCCAGCTACTGCAAAGGGCTCACACTCGATGTGCCAATGGGGGGCGTGGCCTGTGAAGAAACCGGTAGCGCCGCTTCGTGCTCGAATTCGTGCACGTGTGAGGGCAAAACGGTCAATGCGAGCTGCACGTCGATTGGCACCAACATGTGGAACTGCGACTGCACCTCTCCCCCGGGCGTGTACTCCACGTGCACCATGAGTGGTGTGCCGGCCAGTGAAACGGCGTGCTGGTCATACGGCACGTGCTGCCCGATGAAATTCTTTGGCGGTTGAGGGGTTGAAGCACGCTGACATCGCTCAGGTTTTGGGCATACCCCAGGGTACAGTGTGGCGCTTTGGCTGAAGAACCAGCGCCCGCGCGGCGAGGCCGTTACAGCACTGTTTCAACTGCGCGCGTACAGCTTGCGGGTGCCCCAAAAAATTCCGTTGGGTCTATGCTCTTTACCCCAAAGGGAATCAAAAATTGCCGCACGTTACTCCCAACTCGGTGCTGGTTATTCCCGCGTCGGCACAAGCCCGGGCTGACGTGCGTGCGGCGTTGGCCGAGGCGCGTTTAGAAATGGTGAGCGGCCTGGGCGCTGAGCGTTTCGAGTTGGCGCTCGTTGATGTCACCACACCGGCGGGTAAGGCGGCGTTTACAGAGCTTTTTTCGACCCCCATGGCCCACAAAATGAGCGTGGTGGCCATTGTTGAATCGCTCGAAACGTCGACCGACATGGTTCGCGTGGCTGAAGTGGTGACCGACGCTGCCGTGGGGCATGAGCTGAAGGCGCGGTTGCTCCGTGCCAAGGCCCGGGCGGCGATGAACCGCGAGCTGCAAGAGCGCCAGCACGACCAAGAAGTGTTGCTCGATTTGACCGCGCGTTACGCCGAAACGACTGACGTCGAAGCGTTGCTCCACGCGGTGACGCGCCGGCTGGCCGAAGAGATGGAAATTGACCGGGCCGCTTTGGTGGTCATCGACGAGCTGCAAGACGCCGGCTTCATCGTCGCCGCCAGTGATGACGCCGCGTTGAAGGAGCTGCGCATCGAGCTTAGGCGCTACCCTGAAATTCGCGAAGTGGCGCGTACCGGCAAGCCGGTCATCGTCGAAGACGCTCCGTCGCACCCGTTGTTGACGTCGGTAAAAGAGAGCGTCGCCGCGCGCGGTATTCAGAATTTGGCCGCGTTGCCGCTCGCCATTGGCGGCAAGGTATTGGGCGTGTTGTTGCTGCGCCGTTCGTCGGGCCGCGGTGCATTTCGCCCTCGTGAAATTGATTTTTTGGCCACCGTCGCCCACGCCACCGCTATCGCCTTGCGCAACGCCCGCTTGATGGACAGCTTGCGTGGCCAGAGCGCCCGCGACAAAACCGCGCGCATCGCGGCTGAAGAGCAAGCCAAGGCGCTGCGCCGTTTCGAGGCATATTTTGAAGACCTCTCTGACGGCGTGGCGATTCTTGACCGGCGCGCCCAGGTGATTTCGGTCAATCGCGCGGCGTGCGAGCTGATGGAGGTCAACGCCGACGAAGTGACCGGCCGCCACATCAATGTGCTCACCAATTCGGCTGACGACGACGTGCTGTTAGACTTGGTGCGCGCTGCTTCGCGCGGAGAAGTGCGCCGCTTGGTCGACGTGCAAGCCACCACGTCGGGTGGCAAGCGCCTCACGTTGTCGGTGTCGATTGCGCCGCTCAATGAAGGCGACGCGGTGGCCATCATGACGATGCGCGATGTCACCCGCCCGCGGCAAATGGCCGACGAGCTCAGACACACCAAAGACTTCTTGGAGCGTCTCATCGACAGCTCGGTCGACGCCATCATCGCTGCTGACATGAAGGGGCGAATCATTCTCTTCAACAAGGCCGCCGAGGCCATTTGCGGCTGGACCGCCGACGAAGCCAAGGCGCTGGTCAACGTGCGGCAGCTCTACCCTGAAGGCCAAGCCCGCCTGGTGATGGACACTTTGCGTTCAAACGAAAACGGTGGCGCGGGCCGTCTTTTGTCGGCGCGGCAAGACATCATCAACCGTTCAGGCGAGCGCATTCCGGTAAGTATGACCGCCACGATTTTGTACGAGGGGGCCAAAGAGCTCGCCACTGTTGGCATTTTCACCGACCTGCGAGACCGCCTGCGGTTAGAGCGCCGGCTGTCTGATACCGAGTCGCGGCTGATTGAGTCACAGAAAACCGCGGTGTTGGTGGCGTTGGCGGGCACCACCGCGCACGAGCTCAACCAGCCTTTGACCTCGGTGATGGGTTACGCCGAACTTTTGAAGCGCAAAATGAGAGAAGACGATCCTTCTTGGCGTGCCATCGACATCATTCACCGCGAGGCGGAACGAATGGCAGAGATCGTACGCAAGATTGGTAAGATTACTCGCTACGAGACGAAGGCCTACATCGGTGACCAGCAAATCGTCGACCTCGACAAAGCGACTGCACATGAAGACTAGCGCTCCGAAACAGACAGTCGCGCGCGGGGTTTCGGCGGCCGCTTTCGAAGCGTTTTTCGACATGATTGACAGGCCGGCCGCGCTCTGTGACGCCGACTGGGTGGTGCTGGCCGCCAACGCAGCCTTTGAAACGCTCTTTGGCCGCGGCGCCACGGTTGGCCGCTCATTGCGCGACGTCATGACCGCGGTGCCCAAGCTGCCCGCCAGTGGCCGCAGCATCGACCTCGACGTCACCTGTGACTCAGGCCAGGTGGTGACGCTCACCTTCGCGCGCAAAAAAGGCGCGGTGGCGGTTGTCGCGCGGCATTTGGCTCCGGCGGTCGACTCGCTCGCCGCGGCCGGCCGAGCGTTAATGGAGCAAGCCCGCCTCGAACAAGCGCTGCTCGAATTGGGTCGCGAAGTGGCCGGAGCGATGAGTGAAGAAGCGTTGGTCGCCGCGGTGGCGCGGGGCGTGAAGGGCATTTTTCCCGGCCGTACTTTTTGTGTGCGCATCACTGACCCGCGCACCTATGGCCTGACTTCGCTCTACGCCGAAGGGCGCTTGGCCGAAAGCTCGCGCGAAGGCATTGTGCTCAAGAAGTCAGCAGCTGAAAAAACGCACCTTCAGACCGACATTTTTCCCGCGCGACGCGTGCGCTTCACCACCGACGAGGTGCCGCTGCTCTTCGAAGGCAGCGTTCAGGGCATTTGTGCGCCGCTGGTGGCGTCGGGCCAGCTCTTCGGAGCCATCAACGTCGAGTACCCGCGCGGCATGACGGCCGACCTGGTGACTGACGACCGCATTCTCATTCAGCTCGCCAACCAGGTGGCGGTGGCGGTGCGTAACGCCAAGCTCATCGACGAGCTTTCGTTCGTTCGAAAATATTTAGAAGAGCTGCTCGAGCACGCCAACGCGCTCATTTTGGTGGTGAACCGCGACCGCCGGGTGGTGGTGTTCAACAAAGCCGTGTCGACACTGACGGGTTGGTCGAAGCAAGAAGTGCTCGGCCAAGACATTTTTAAAATCATCGCCGAGTCTGACCAACTCAAACTGGCGCGCGTGCTCTCTGCCTCGACCAAAGGCGAAGCCGTGTCTAACGCCGAGACTGCGCTGTTGTGCAAAAACGGTAAAGAAGTGCGCATGGCGTACTCGACGTCTTCGGTCACCAGCCAAATGGGTGAAGTCGAAGGCGTGATAGCGATTGGCCAAGACTTGACACGCATGCGTGAGCTCGAGCGGCGCGTGGTGCAGGCCGAGAAGCTCGCTTCGTTGGGTCAGCTCGCGGCGTCAGTGGTGCACGAAATCAACAACCCGATGACCGCGGTGGTGACGTACGCCGACGCGCTGCTCAAGCGAAGCATGGGGCAACCTGACGCCCCCGCGAGCGATGTCGATAAGTACAAAAAAATCATCGACAATTCTGAGCGTGTGCTGCGTTTCACCCGCGACTTGGTGTCGTACGCGCGGCCGGCCAAAGAGAAACCCGAAGAAGTCGACTTGAATGCCATCGCCGAGCGGGCCATTGGCTTGTGCGAGCACGTACTGCAGAAGCACGCCATCACCGTCGACCGTCACTTCGCCGACATCGGGCCCTTCGTGGCAGTGCGCCAGCACCTGGTGCAGGTGTTGGTCAACCTCATCACCAACGCGTGCCACGCCACCGCGCCGCACGGGCACATTTCGGTTACCACGCGGCCCGCGGGTGAAATGGTTGAACTGGTGGTGGGTGATACCGGCTCGGGTATTTCAGCGCAGCATTTGGGCCGTATCTTTGAACCTTTCTTCACCACCAAGGCCGACGGCAAAGGCACGGGCTTGGGCCTTTCAATCGTGCAGGGCATCGTCGAGAACCATGGCGGCACGGTCACCGTGAAGAGCGAGCTCGAAAAGGGCACTGAATTTACGATTCGTCTGCCCTTCGTCGCGCTGTAACTGTCTGTGGCGGCCGAAGATTTTGAGACTCCCCAGGCGTGGGTAGAGTTCAGGCCTTGTCACGCGGCCGAGCGTTCGGCCCTTTTTCGAAAAGAGGATAAAGCAGATGCTCAAACGTGCATGGTTGTCGCTGTTGACCGCGGTTTGCATGGCGTCGTCGGTTGCGCTCGCCGATGAAGTGGACCTCACGTCTGAAAAGACTGACGGCCATGCCAAGAGCTCCCACGCTACCTTCGAGCCGTCGTTGGGAGTGGTGTTCAACCTGCAGAATATTTTTCAGAATGCTGGCGTGCTGTCGGGTTTCAACGGCGGCATCGGCGTGCTGCTGCCTTTGAATGCGAACCTCTGGTTACGGCCCACGGTGTCGCTGCGGCGCACGTCTGACCCGGCGGTGGTGACGACCACCACCACCACGGCCAATGACATGACCACGGTGACGCATTCGCTGACCCGCCCCAGCCCGACGTCGACCTTCGGCATCACCCTGGGCGCCGACTTGCTGCGGCGTTTGCTCGATGGCGACTTGGCGCCTTACGTGGGAGCCGGTTTGATGTTCGACATCAGCACCCAAAACACCTTCTGGCGCGACGATGTCTCGGTGATGAACCAAGTTTCGGTGCGAGACGACACGTCGACAAGCTTTGGCTTTGGTGCGCGCGGTATTTTGGGCGTGGGCTGGCGCTTGTACCCGCACTTCATGATTTTCGCGGAATACGCGGTGAACCTCACCTTCGTCAGCGCCAACAGCACCAACACCAGCACCACGGTGACGAACATGGGCATGTCGCCGGTGAGTGCGACGTCGAGCGCTTCATCGGTGCGTGTCTTCGAGTTCGCCACCGGCCTGAGCCAAGGCGCGTCGCTGGGCTTGGCGGCGTTCTTTTAAAGCCTGCGTGTTGACCGTTGCACTATGGCTCGTTTTCTCGGCTGCTCCTGCTGGCTCCGTGTCAGCAGTGGGCGAGATGAAGCCGTTGAGCAACGTGCTGACGGTAGACTTGGTGCCGCTCGGGTTAAAAGGCGAAATCGCCCTGGGCTATGAGCGTGCCACCAGCGCGTACACTGCGTTTCTTGTGCGCACGGGTTACCGCTTCGGCAATGGCGGAACGAATATTTCTAACATGCGGCTGGGCCCCGATTTCGAGTTTCATTTGGGTACCGCGGTGCGTTTCTACCCACTCGGGCGCGCGCCCACGCAGCTGTTTGTCTCGCCCGGCATTGAGGTTCATGTAGGGCGCGAAATCAACAGTGTGGGAACTGAGGGCCGTGAAGCCTCATACAACCTTCAAGTTCAGACCGCGGGCTGGCTGGCGGCAGGGTGGGCGTTTCATTTTTTCGAGCGCTGGGCGCTCAGTGTTCAGGGGGGTGTCGTCTCGCGCTCCTTTGCCTTCTTTTTCAACAAAGACGCGGGAACTTCTTCTCAGCCTGGTGTGGTGCCGTATTTCAGTCTCGAGACGGGAGTCGCGTTTTGAGGCGTGTGCTCTTCACCGGAGCGCTGGTCTTCGCTTTTCGCGCAGCAGCGCAAGACCTTGGGCGCGACGCCTACAACCCGGGGCAGCTTGGCCCTAACGCGCTACCTCCGCCAGCCAATGAGCCCGCGTGGGTTGCGCCTTCTCCCCAAATCGAGTGGGGTGTGGCGGTGCAGCGCACGCAGTCAGTGTTTGGCGCTGATGATGCCTCGCTGACAATGCCCTTTCGCGTGGAAGTGCCCTTTTTAGGGCGTGCTTCGGTGCTGGTTGAAGGGCAGCCTTTCGAATGGTGGCTCGCTTCAGTCGAAACGCGCGCCGCGTGGCAGCCCAGCACGTGGAATGGTTTCAGCAAGGCTGACATTCGCATCGGTGGAAAATTTCTCATCTTCAATGGCGGCTTGCAGTGGCCGTCGGTCAGCTTGCGTGCGTTGGTGAAGACAACTACCGGCAAAGACTTTTTCGATCACCGGTTCATCAACGCGCCAGGTTATTTGTTCGATTTGCTCTTTTCGCACCGCTTCGTGCTACCGCGCGGGTGGAGCATTGATGCCGTTTTCAACGGTGGCTTTCTTGCTTGGCAGCAAGGCGCATTCGGACAAAACGATGCACCCAGTTTTTCGCTCGGAGTTCGCGCGGGTCGCCCAGAGTTTCACCTAATCGTCGAAGCGCGCACTTATTGGGGCTACCAACATTTCGACAAGCCGTGGCTTTTGAGCATCCGGATCGAATTGCCGCTTTCGCGTTGGCTCACCGTGTACGTGGGGGCGAACCTTGGGCTCCGTGACCCGGCATACTTCGACGCCCGAACCGGTTTGCGCTTCGGGCTTCCCGTCGAGCCGAGACGCAAGAGTGACCTTCATGAGGGGCAGATGAACCCCTTCATCGCTCCGCTTGAGTCCTAAAATTCAGTCGCGGCCCGGTCGATCTCCTGGACACTGAGCGTCACAGTTCAATGTGGGAAAGTGGTGCTAATTGCTGCGGGAAACTGCCAGTAGAACCTGTGGGTAAGTGGTATTGTTTTGATAAATGCCTGAATATAAAGGTCTTTCCCGCGCGCTCCCTCAAAGCATCAGCGCGAAACCACGCATCGAGCAGGGACGCTCGGAGTCGCTCCGAGGGCGAGTAGTGCTGGCACCAGCGAAGCGGTGTTTTTGCGGGTGCGAGCATATGGCAAGCCTCGCGCGAACCGAGCGACTGCTTCCCTCAATACGCCCGAGCGATATCAGCCCCACCACGAGCGGAGAAACGACAGTCACCTCATCGAAGCAGTCTTCTGCAAATTCGACGGCCCGCTCAACTTCACCCAGCGCTACCCATGCGGTCAGCAACGCTCTCCGTCGGTCAAGAGGTCGATCAACTCGCTGGCGTGCTGATGATCGCCGTTCACAGCGAATGCCGCCGCCTCGCCGAGGGTCACCACGTGCCTCCGTGCGCGCATGCGACTTGCTTATCAGTCGTTGACGGTGGCCGTGTAGCTCATGAGCTTGTTCCGTACCAAAGGCGGGGCAATGGCACAAAGACCCCAACGGCTTTGTGCGGCGGTGGCGGAACAACCTGCAGCTACTGGGTAGCGTGGGTGAAGAAGTTCACTGGTGAATGAATACGACCTTCAGTGCTAGGTCGAACGATGTGCGACCGGATATTCCGGCGCCATAAAGGAGATTTACCAAGTGAAGAAGTTCATCTCGGCAGGAATGCTGTTCAGCTCACTGGCTTTCGCGCAGGGCACGCCGGCAGCCCCCGCGGTTCCGGCGGCTCCCACTGCGGCTGACGTGAAGACCACGGCTCACAAGGCCAAAACAGCAACCACTGCCGCCGCGGCCGATGCCGTAGACACGGGTAAGGCCATGGCTGGCGATGCGGCTCATGGGGCGGTCGCAACGGGAAAAGAGAAGGCTGGAGCGGTTGTTGATCAGGCCGAAGCGAAAGGCGCCGACATGGTTGATAAGGGCACTGCCAAGGTGGCGGCCGTACCGCTCGCTGGTGAGGCCAACAATGGTGCGAAGAAGACGTTGAAAAAAGGTTCACACGCGGTCAAGGCGAAGGCTGGCCTGAACCCTGAGGCTCCCGCGGGCAAATAACCTGCCGACCATCGAGTCTTCGTTTGAGGAGAAAAGTGATGCGTGCATTTTTTTTGGCGACAGCATTGATGGTCTCAGGCTTCGCGTTTGCGGCAGACAAGACCTATCAAGTGACTGGGCCCGTGCTCGAAGTGCGCGACGATGCCGTCGTGGTTCAAAAGGGTAAGGACAAATGGACCATCAAGAAGGGGTCAGCCAAGGTGGAAGGCGACCTCAAGGTGGGGGCCAAAGTCACCATTGAATACACCATGACCGCCGAATCGATTTCAGTGAAGGGTAAGTAACGTTGGAAGTCTTGCCTGCGAGCAAAGCCTGGTTCATCAACTGGGCTTTGTTCGCAGTGCTCTTCTTGAAAAAGCAAAGTCAGCAAACGGTCGAATCACTCACTCTTCGTCGTCTTTCAACTCATTGGCGAACTCGTCTTTGGTGACGAGACCTTTGCGTTCCAAAATACGGAGCATCGCCCAGAATTTTTTCTCGAGCGTGACCGCCGTGGCGTCGTCTGCTTTGCCGGCCAGCATGGGCGCGCGGCTGGGCACAATTGCTGGCATTGGGCGGGTGGGCAGCTCTTCATCGAGCAACACCGTTCCCATCACGATGGGCTCGTCTTCTTCAAGTGACTGGGGCGCGGCTGTGGGCAAGGCGCTCTTGCTTCCCGGGCTTGCAGAAAGAAGCGGAGCGAAGGGGGCCGCCGGGCCGGGCGCACTTGGCGTGGGCCCTGCCGCCTTATGGTAGTAGCGCGCGATGGCCGCGCGAATCGCCGTCAACGTGGCAAGCCGCGGTGACACCGGCAGCCCAGTGGTGAATTCGATTTCCGACAGCGTGGGCGCCGCGAGTGGGTCAGACAGTGCCACCACCAGGGTTTTTTTCGGGCCGCTTTTATCAATGGCAAACGGAAAGACATCGTTCAATTCGCAAAAACGGGCGCGCAGCATGTGCACCGCGCTCCAGTCGGGAACGATGGCCGGCAAGTGTACGATGCTGATGTTGAGCGCTTCAGAGAGCGTAGCCACCAGCTCTTCTTCAGAAATATGGCCGCTTTGCACCAACGCCGGGCCCGCCTTCAGGTTCAGGCGCTTCTGCAGAGCAAGGCTCTGATCGAGCTGTGCTTGAGAAATGACTCCCTTTTCGAGAAGAACTTCTCCAATGCGCTTGCGGGCCATGGGCTCTGTTTTTGCTATGGGGTAAAGGCGGGTGGCGGTGAGGTTGGTATGGCGGGGGTTTATGAAGGTGCTGATCGCTTTTTAGGCGCTTTTATGCTCCACCGTTGTCTGAGTTTTGTACACCGATTGGTACCTTGACACTGTTTTCAGAGCACACGTATTGTCCGCAAACTTTTTGAGCTTGACGCTCAGATCGGCTCCCATTTTCGGGGGTCGCTCTCACGGAGGCACCGAAGCAAATATGAATCTATCGAGTTTACATGTTCTGGCGGCCGAAGCAGCACACGCAGGTGGTGGTGAAGGTATTTTCGGTCAGATTGCCACGCGCTGGAACAACGGCGGTTGGGGCATGTACCCCATCGCGCTGTGCTTGGTCATTGGCTTGGCCATTGTGCTCGAGCGCGTGATGGTGCTCTTTGTTCAAGCGTCGATCAACAAAGACGGCTTCTTGCGCGGTTTGAAAAAGCACATTTATGCGGGCGACTTGGACAAGGCCATCAACTACACGGCCGGCCAAAAGCCCACCCCGCTGACCAACGTCATCAAGGCGGGTTTGATGAACGTTCCGAAGGGCGAAGAAGAAGTGCAAGCCGGCCTCGACGAGGCGGCGCTGCGCGAGACGCCCAAGCTCGAAGCACGTACCGGTTACTTGGCGATGCTCGGCAACGCGGCGATGCTCGCCGGTCTGCTCGGTACCGTGAACGGTCTGATTCTCTGCTTCGAAGGCGTGGCGAACGTGAACCCGGCCGACAAAGCGACCATTCTCGCCAACGGTATTGCTGAAGCGATGAACTGCACCATGTTTGGTCTGCTCACCGCTATTCCGATGCTGGTGCTCTTCTCGGTGCTCGGTGGCCGTACCAACGCCCTCATCGCCGACATGAACGAGACCTCGGTAGCCGTGTTGAACCTGATTGTTCAGAACAAAGACAAGTTCAAGAACATGACGGTGCCCGCGCAAGCCGAAGACTAAAGCGTCAAGGCGCTCGGCATATTCCCTCCTTCGGTGCCGGAGGAGGGAACCGAACCGGCGCCCCGCTGTCAGAGGTAACAACGTTGAATTTTTAGAAGAACCCACCCGGTAAGCTGTAGCCGCCGGGCTTTTAGAATCGGAGCAGACGCATGGCCGGTGGAATGGATTTAGGCGACTCCAAAAAAGGCGGCAAAAAGCCGCTGGATACCGCCATCAACTTGGTGCCGTTCATCGACCTGATGGCCGTGACCATCGCGTTCCTCATCATGACCGCGGTGTGGACACAGATTGGCCGCCTGCAGGTTTCACAGTCGGGAGGTCCTTCGACTGATCAGCAAGAGCAGCCGAAAGAAATTCCCCCCGTGACGGTGCTCATTTCGGACAAAGAGCTCAAAGTCACTTTGGGTGGTCAGCCCTTCGACCCGATTCCGATTACCCGGCTCGCCAACAACAAGATTGACCTCGCCAAGCTCACTGCCAAGCTGAAAGAAATTAAGGGTCAATACCCTGATCAGCAAGTCGTCACGCTGCAGACCGAAGACGCAGTTCGTTACGAAGACTTGGTGAGTATCATCGACGAGTGCATCGGTTCGCAGTTCCCCAGCGTCTCTGTCTCTCCGGCGATGGGCTAAGGACAAAGTACACATGGCCATCAAAGTTCCAGGCAAGCGATTCGGTAAACGGCTCGAGCATTCAAAGGTGTTCGGTCATGGCGGGCACGGCAGAAAGGCAACCTTCGCCGACCTGCTCGTCACTCCGCTGGTCGACATGTTCGTCATCATCGTGCTCTTCCTCATCGCCAACTTCTCGGCGACCGGTGAGTTGATTCAGCAATCAAAAGACGTGCAGCTGCCCGAAGCTGCCCACGTGCAAGAGATTCAAGCCGACCCCGTGGTGATGGTGACGATGAATGAAGTGTTCTGCGACGGTCAGAGCATTGGCCGCGTCGAAGACTTCACCCGCGACGAGTACCTGAACATTCCCGCGCTCGAAGAGAAGATGCGCGACATGAAGAAGCGCTTCGAAGACTTGCACGCCATGGTGCAGGGCGCTGAAGAGTTCAAAGGCAATGTGAACATTCAGGCGCACAAAGAAGTGCAGTTCAAAATCATCAAGCGGGTGATGTTCTCTTGCGCTTCTGCGGGGTACGGCAACATCAACTTCGCCGTGTTATCGAAAGGTGATGGTTCGACGCCCGCGGCGGCTCCGGCGGTTCAATAAGCCTTCGATTGAAGCTTCGAAAAGCCCGTGTCGCCTTCGGGGGCCACGGGCTTTTTCATGTCTTGAGCGCAGCCTTTTACTTCGGTGGAGAATCTGGCTATTCGAAGCGGTGTTAGGCCGATTCGCGCTGCACTTACTTTCGAGCTGAGGTCGACAAAGTGGAGTACTTGGAAAAAATCGTCGAGTGGATTCGCAACCCCGGCGCGTTGGTGACAGTGGCGGGCATTTGGGGCATGGCCCTGGTCATCTTTTTAGAGACCGGCGCGATGGTCTTTTTTCTGCCGGGTGACTCGCTGCTCGTGGTGGCTGGGCTCTATGCGGCGAAGGGCGATTTGAACATTTGGCTGCTCAACGCGGTGCTGATTCCCTCAGCGATTTTGGGCGACGCCACTTCATACGTCATTGGCAAACGCTCGGGAGCAATGCTCTTTTCACGGCCCGAATCACGCTTCTTCAAGCCCTCGCACTTGCAGGCGGCGGCGGCCTTCTATGAGAAACACGGAGGCAAGGCGATTATCATCGCCCGCTTCATGCCCTTGGTGCGCACCTTCGTGCCAGTGGTGGCGGGCATGGCGAAAATGCCGTACCGCCGCTTCGCCACGTACAACATCATCGGCGCCGCCGGTTGGATTCTCTCGATGTCGCTGCTTGGCTACTTCTTGGGCAACGTCATTCCCAACATCGACAAGCACATCGAAAAGGTCATTATCGCGGTGGTCTTTCTCTCGCTCTCACCCGGCTTGTGGGAGTGGTGGAAAGCCCGCCGCGCGGGCACCAAGGCCGAGAAGGCTGAAGCCGCTCCTTCAAAAGCGCTATAAGCACCTGATTTTAATTGGCTCACGCCATGTGCGATGAATGGCGCAGTGCGCTTAGCGTTTGTTTCAGTGTGTCGGGTACCATGAGAAACGTGCGCAGCCGTCGAATCATTGCCAGCTTGGTTTTCGCGCTGTTGTGCGGCGCGCCTTCGCTCGCCGCCGACGAGGGTTGGCAGCTGGTGGTTGAAGGCCCCATCACGGTGAAGAACCGCGAGAAGCCGGGTGCGCCAGCCATCAAAGAAGTGTGGGCTGAAGGCGAAATCGCCGCGCCGGTGCGTGACATTCAAGAAGCGCTGATGACTCCCAAGCGGTTCAAGAATTTCATGCCCAATTTGAAAGACTCGTACGAGGTCAGCAAGCCCGCCGCTGACGGCAGCACCTTCGTGTACACGATGCTCAACCTGCCGGTGGTGTCGAACCGCGATTATGTGGTGCAGGTGTGGCTCGAAGAGAGCGCGGCCGATGGAGGCACCACGTTTCGCAACCGGTGGAGCGCCGTGCCCGACAAATTGCCCGAGCGTTCGAACTTCGTGCGGGTGAAGGTGAACGACGGCAGCTGGCAAGTGAAGGCCATTGGCGATGGCAGCAAAAGCTGGGTGGTCTACAAGTTCTCGTTCGACCCGGCAGGCTCGATTCCCGGGTTCGTCACGTCGATGGGTAACAAACAAGCGGTGACTGAGACGTTCAACGCCGTGCAGAGAGAAGCGCAGCGTTTGGCGGCCGAGCGCAAAAAAGCCGAAGCGGCGAAACCGCCTGCGTCTGCTCCCGCGCAGTAACCGCCAAGGCAACCGCCGGGGCTAAAAGAAGTCATTTTGACTCCATCTTCGGGCGCTTTCTGCGTTATGGGTAAGGCCATGCGACTCATCAAGCTCGGGTTGGGCAGCGTCAACTCCACGGTGGGGGCGTGCGCTTCGAATGTCGACCGCATGCTGGCCCAGGCGCAGGCGATGGCCGCTGAGCAGGTAACGGTGGCGGCGTTTCCCGAGCAGGTGGTGGGTGGCTACCCGGCAGAAGACTTGATTCAGTGGCAGGCCTTCGTCGAGGCGCAGTGGCAGCAGCTTACGCGTTACGCGCATGAGACCGCGTCGCTGGCCATGGTGACGGTGGCGGGCGTAGCGGTGGCGCACTTGGGCCTTCGCTACAACTGCGCGGCGGTGGTGGCGTCGGGGCGCATTTGGGGCTTGGTGCCGAAAGAAAAACTGCCCACGTACAATATTTTTTACGAAGGCCGCACCTACGCGCGTGGCCACGCGGGCATGGACGAAGCTTTTTTTCCAAAGGGAATGAATACGCCGGTGCCGCTGGGCGACCAGTTGTTTCGCTTCGACTTTGGCACCCTGGGCGTCGAGGTGTGTGAAGACTTGTGGAGCGCCGATGGCCCGCTGCGCCGCCGTGCCTATGCCGGTGCAGAGCTGGTGGTGAATGTCTCGGCGTCTCCGTTTCGCATTGGCGTCGAAGGCACGCGTCGCGAATTGGTGGCCACCCGCGCGGGTGACCACCAGTGCACGCTGGCATACACGAATTGTGTCGGTGCCAACGACGGGTTGATTTTCGATGGTGGTGGTTTCATCAATCAAAACGGCAAGTGGGTGCTCGAGGCGCCCCGTTTCAAAGAAGGTTACGCCGCCGCTGTCGTCGACTTGGACCGCACGCAAAGGCTGCGCACTGAGAATTCGACTTGGCGCTCCGACCGAGAGGCGCATGCAGAAACAGCCAAGCCCTTGCCGGTGCGCACGGTGGCTTTCACTTCGCAGCGCGAAAAATTGAAGTACCCGGTGCCGGCGTCAAAGAGCTACTTCTTGCCGAGTGCTCCGCCTGTGCGCGGCCCGCGTGAAGCGTGGTGCGAAGACATTCTCGACGCGCTGGCGTTGGGCATTGGCGATTATTTCGAGAAGACGCGTGCCTTCTCGAAAATCGGCATCGCGCTTTCGGGTGGCCGCGACTCGGCGCTGACGCTGCTCATCGCCCACCGCTTTGCGCAAAAAAAGAAACCTGAGAACCCCGGCAGTCTCATCGACACGTTTTATATGCCAACGCGCTACTCGTCGGCCGAGACGGCGCACGCGGCGCAGACGCTGGCGAAAGAGCTGGGCGCTTCATTTACCGTCGTCTCTATCGATGAAGCTTTCGAGCGTGAGATGGAAGCAGCGAAGACGATGCTCGGAGGCAAAAGCGAGCTCACCGGTGTCACCCGGCAAAACGTGCAGGCGCGGTTGCGGGCGCAGCGCATGTGGAATTGGGCGAATACGTCGGGTGGCCTTTTCTTGCAGACGGGCAACATGAGCGAGAAGGCGGTGGGCTACACCACGGTGGGTGGCGATTTGATGGGAGCGCTCGCGGTCATCGCCAACGTGCCGAAGACGGTGGTGATGTACCTGCTCGATTACCTGCTCGAGAAACACGGTTACGAAGGCATTCGGTGGGTGACGCAGAAGCCGGCCGGCCCAGAGCTTGCGCCCAACCAGGTGGGTGAAGACGAGCTGATGCCCTTTGCCATTCTCGATGCCTGCTTTCATTTGTTCGCCGGCGAGAAGTTGGCGCCAGCCGAATTGTTGCCGGCGTTGGTTTCGATGTTTCCCGAGCGCACCGAGGCGCGGCTTGGGGCTGACGTGGCGAAATTCGTGAAGCTCTTCACTCAGAGCATTTACAAATGGGTGCAGTCGCCGCTGTCGCTGCATATCGGCAACCTCGACTTAGACCGCGAAAGAGCGCTGCAGTTGCCGGTGGTTACAAAGAATGAATGGTGAGTTTGAGCGCCCGCGGGGCCCTTGAAATCGCTCGGCGTGGGCGGCGTTAGTATGTCTTTTGCGCGTGTCGCTGAAACCTTTAATACGGGCATCTCGTGAGCGCCGGCCGGCGGTGGCGCTGGTTGTGTCGCTGCTGTTGCACGCGCTGGTGTGGCTGGGTTTCTTGAGCCATTCGCCGGGCGTTGAGATGCCAGGCGCTCCAGAAAAGCCACTCGAGGTGAACATCATCACGCTGCCCGCTGAGCCGGCGTCTGCGCCTGCGAGTGAGGCTTCACCCGAGACGAGCGTTGAAACGAAGAAGCCCGCGGCGTCGAAGAAGACAGCGCGAGAGCGGGTCGCGGCGCCTCGGCTCGAATTGTCTCCTGACGCGCTGCCGGCGGGCGGTACGGCGAAAGACATGCCCCGCTTGGCGGTGAAGACGCCGTCGTGGTCTCTGCCGGGTTTGGGGCAAGACCTCAGCGAGGCCGCGTTTCATGGCCGCACCGAAGTGAATGACGGGGGCTTGCGCGAAGAAGATGACCCTCAGTGGCAAGCAGCGCGTGCTGAAGTGATGACCAAAGCGTGGGCCAAGAGCGCGCTCGCCGAAGCGCGGGCTCAGAATGGCATCGTTTCTCAGTACTATTACGATTTGCGGCGCAAGTTGCAGGAGCTGACCGGCAAGCCGCCTCCGTTTACGGCGGCGCCCACGTCGGCTGCCGAAAAAATGGTGCAAGCCACGTGGGACTCATGGAGCGGCGCTCGCGAGCGTTACGGCAAGACCGGCCAGCCCTACGCAGAACCCGAAGGTTACAACCCCCACTACGAAGTACCGCCGCAGGTTCAGCACCTGGCCGACCAAGGCGATGCCGTGGCGAGGCAAATGCAAATGCAGTTGTACGCGCGGGCGCGGCTGCGCGACTTAGGAGAAGGCCGCATGGGCGTGGAGCTCGAAGCGCGCGTGGAACTGAAGCAAGGCAACGACGGCGCAGTGCGCTCAGCGACGTTGATTAAGTCGTCAGGCAGCAAGTCGTTCGACGCTTTCGTGCTCGAAAAAACGCCGATGGCTACGCACGCGCTCGTCGATGCCGGGGTGCTTCAGGTGGGCAAAGCGGGCAGCAGTATTTGGGCCTTCATTGGCAACATCACCTATTACCATTCGATGGACGAGGCGAAGTCGCTCGATGAGAAGTTATGGGCCAACGTGATGGCGAGCGTGCTCGGCAACAGGTTTGAAGAAATGACGGGCACGCGCGAGTACATCGACTTGACGCGGCCTGTTTACAACTGCCGGGTGAAGTTGATTTCGGTCGACGAAGAGTAAACCCCTGCGAAACGCTTTTTTACGCTCACCACAGAATGTCTTGGTCTTCAGTGACGCCGGCCAATTGAGAGACCGCGTGCGTCTGCCCTGAGATTTTCAGCGTGCCTTCGAAGTAACCCACTGGCTGCACGAAGTAGCTCTTCACCCATTTCAAGTCGCGCGTCTCGCGGTGCATGCCCAGCGGGGTGAAGCGCAAGTCGACGACGCCGTCGTCGGTTTTAACTTGCCAACCGGCCATGGGCTTTTTCTTTTCGAAGCGAAAGCGCGCCCGCTTGAGCGGGTGCAAGGCCCCCTTCAACCAGAGCGCGTTTTCAATTATTTCGTCGCCCGCCTCGTTGACGCCCTCGGCCAAGTTCAAACCGACGGGTGAGCCGTCGTTGAGCCGGCCGCACGCAAACGCCCAGCGCCAAGTGGTGTGCCGCGCCAGCAAGCCGTTGGTGTAGTCGAAGCCGCCCACGCCTCCGTCGAGCTTGAAGGTTTTGCCGCCCGCGGTGAGGGTGCCGAATGAAGTGAGGGCACCCCATTTGGTGGTGACGTTGACGGTGCCGCCTTCGACGGGAGCGATGACGGTGAGCGGAGGCGGTGCTCCCGCGGCCTGTAGTTCGAGCTCACAGGCGAGTGAGGGCTGGCGCAAAGGCAAGCGCATGCCGTGGCGCAGTGACAGGTGGTAGCGGTCTCCGCCGAAAGGCCGGGCCCACCGCGCGTCGACGCCGGGCACGCGAAAATGCGCACGAAAACCGGCACCGGGCTGGTCATTCACGTGCACGAATGGTGCGGTGAGGCCCAGGTAGCCGTGATTGAGCAATACCCGGTTTTCAGCGCGGTCGAGCACCAGCGCGAAGCTATTCGAAGTGTAATTGAGATTGGCGACCGAGCAGAGAAACGTCACTTCGGGCGTGGCCACGAAGGCGTATATCCACCGTTTGTGGCGCAACAGTTGGTTGCGTTTCGAAAGTGCGTACGGCGCTTTGAGCTCGGTGAAGCCGACGTTTTCGGGCAGGCCTTGGTAGGTACCAAACCGCGGTGCTCCGTTTTCGTCGACGACATCGTGTGGGCAAGTGGGCAGAACCATGGCTCTTACGTATCGTAACCCGCTGCGCGTGTTTTGTTCTGGCTCAATGCCGGGCCTCTACGTTCAGAGGCCACGGTCGCAAAGCCGCCTTCACTGCATAGTGCTGGCTACTTTTTCTTCTTCTTCGTTTTTTTGAAGGGCGTCTCGGTGTGCACTCCGATGTCGCGCAGCATCTTGCGCAGCTCGAGCCCGTGCAGCTCTTCTTGGCCGATTTGCTGCCGGGCAAATTCTTCTAAATACACGCTGGAGTCTTCAACCACGTCGAGCAGCGCTTTATAAAGCGTGAGCGCCTGCTGCTCGTGGTCGACGCTCTCTTCTAAAATTGCTTTCACCGAGTGGCTGTAGCTCTCGTCGAGGGGGGCGATACGCAGTGTGGGGTGGCCGTTCAACCCGGTGAGAATTTCTCCCGCTTGCTGCGCATGCAGCAGCGACTCGGTGGCCTGCGCCTTCATGAACTGCACAATGGGAATGCGGTAGGGCCCCGTCACCATCAGCGAGTAGTGGGTGTAGCGAACCACGCCCGCCAATTCGAACTCCATGATGCGCGTCAGCAGCTCATGTGTCTTTTCGACGTCGAGGTCTCTCATGGTGTCTTTTTCTCTAGCACGGCGGTTTTTTCGCGGTCTACGGCGACGCGAATACCCTGCACGTCGGTGCGCAGCAAGCGGCCCGCGCCCCAGTCCTCCATGCCGCCGCCGATGGTGATGTCTTTGTCAGTCACTTTCGCGGTCTTGATGATTTTTTTGTCGACGTCGGTTTTGCCCAGCTTCACCACCACGCGCGCCGAGAAGCCGGCCTTGTAGCGGTCGGCGTAGTCTTTGGCTTGGAGCATTGACTTCATGGGCAGCGCATACTTGAGCGGGTCGGCCAGCCAAATGCGCTGGGTGACATCGGCGTCTTGCTTGGCGGCTGAATTGGGCGGCGTGCTGGCTTTGGCCGCGGTCCACGCGATGGCCACGTGGCCAAATGAATCGGTACAGTCGATGGTGCCCAGCACCTCGAGAGGAAACTGGCCGGCGGGCGCGTCGTAAGGCTGCAGCGTGACTTGCCCTGGCCCTTTGAGCTTCACCACATAGGTTTTTTCACGCAGCGCCTTGGCCAGCGCCGCTCGCTTGGCGTTGTTGGCTTTCTTTTCAGCCTTGTCGGCGCCGGGGGCTTCACCCGGAAAGAGTGCCCAGAAGTCAGACGGGCAGGGCGCGTCGGGTAAGAGCGGGGTGTATTCGGGGTTGTCCCAAAAGGTATCCAGCACCACCGGCGCCACGGGTGGAGGCGCCTTGGCCGCTTCTTCTTTCGCCAACCGTTCGGCTTTCGATTTCTCGAGGGTCTTTTGCTGTGCGGCGATTTTGTCTTCTATTCGCTTTTGCGCGCTTTCGGTGGGGCAGGCAGAAAAGAAAAGCAACGCCGAGGTAAGGCCAGTCGTCAGTCGTTTCATCGCGGCGCGAATGTACATTGCCTGGGGTGCATGCAGTCTATTTACGTCGTAATAGGTTCCACTCCGGCCAGCGCTTGCTTGCGCGACATCGTGGCATGAATCGGCATCACATCAATCGTTCCGGCAAGGCCACTTCACAAAAAGAACGTTTGATCTTTTTGTGACCATGGCCTTCCAGGGGTACCCGGCACCCAAGAGCGCAGTTTTCAGTGCGCTCTAAAAGTTCTGCACCTGCGCCTGCTGCCCATTGCGCCCGTTCGCCGCGCCGCCTGCGGGTGACGTACCGCCGGAGCCTGCCACGCCCGAAGTGTAAGAAACGTTCATCGGGTTCCACGCCGCACCGGCATTCTTCGCCACGCCGATAGACGGCCCGCCGCCGCCTGCGCCACCTGAACCCCCTTTGCCGCCCTTGCCGCCTTTTCCACCCGCGCCGCCGCGGCTTGAATCACCTTGCTGGCCTTCGTCGTAGCCCGACGCTTCGCCTTTGCCGCCGTCTCCCCCTGGGCCGCCTGAGCCTGCGTCGCCTCCTTTACCGCCCTTGCCGCTGGTGACAGACGTCGAGACGGCCGTGACTTGCGCGTCCCACAAGAAGACGCCAATCGACGCGCCGCCGCTCATGCCGACGAAGCCACCCACGCCGCCGCAGCCTCCTCCTCCGCCCGCGCCGCCCACCGAACCCCACGACTTGCACACGCACAGCACGCCGAGCAGGTTCGACGCGCAACCGCCGCCACCGCCACCCCCACCGCCGCCGCCCACCCCGTTACCGCCTGACTGGCCGGCCGTGGCCAACGCAGCTTGGTAACCGTTCGCCGTCAACGTACCGATGCCGTCAGCGCCCAAGCCGTCGATACCGTTCATGCCGTCAGCACCGGCAAGGCCGTCTGCCGAGGGAGAAATGGGCCCTCCCGCCAACTTGCCCCCTACGCCCCCGCCGCCATTGGCGCCCATGGCACCACTGCCCGCGGCGCCGCTTTCGCCGTTGTTGCCGCCGTTCCACCCAGGCCGACCGCCCGAGCCGCCGCGGTTGCCACAGGCGCTCGCGCCTCCGAAGCTGGCCGCCGGCCGCGCGCATTCATTGCAAATATCGGGAATGGGAAAGCCCACGTTCCAGTCGGGGTCATCAGTGCAGCCAGTCACACCGGGAGCGCCGTCGCCGCCGGGTGTACCGCCCAACCCATTTTGCCCGGTGATCCCGTCGCCGCCGTTGCCCGCGAGCACCGTCAAACCTTCGAAGCGCACACCGTTAGAACCCTTTACCCATGCTCCGTACGCGGTCTCACCAAAGCCCGACGCGTTGTTGCCCAAGAGGGTGATGAACTGGAAAACGTTGTTGTTCGCGTTCTCGACTTTTAGCCCCGGGTTGCCGTTGATGACCTGCGTGGTGTTGAGCAGCGAGCGCTTGAAGGTCATCGGCGCATACCCTCCGGCGATGTACTTGCCGTCAACATCGACGGCTTCGAGCGTGCCCACGTAGGCACCCGCCGACACATACACATCGCGTTTGCCGTCGGCCTTGGCTTGCGCCAGCGCCGCGTTGATGGTGGCCTTGGGCAGCTCGCGCGTGCCGGGGTTGGCGTCGCTGCCTCCGGCGAAGGGCACCGCCACGAAAATGCCGTTGCCCAATTCACCGTCGATGCCGTCGCAGTTGGCGTCGACAAAATTGACGTCGGGCACGTCGGTCGCGCTGGTGGGCGTGCATTCGTACTCGCAGCCGTTGGTCGGGTTCATGTCTAAATCGATGAAGCCGGGCAGACAGGTGAACTTACACATGCCCATGTCGCAGCGGCCCGCCGCGTTGGGAAAGCTGCAGGTGTTGTTGCATGCGCCGCAGTGGTCAGCGTTGGTGAGCAAGTTGGTCTCGCAACCGTCGGGGTGCTGCAAGTTGCAGTTGCCCCAGTTCATCTCGCAGGTGTCGACTTCGCATTGCGACATCGCGCACTTGGGAGAAGCGTGGTCGAGCATGCATTCGTGGTTGCACTCGCCGCAGTGGTGCACGTTGGTCACCAGGTTGAAGTCTTCGTCGGTGCGGCCGTCGCAGTCGTCGTCGATGCTGTTGCAAATTTCAGCCACGGGCGTGCCGGGTGTGCAGGCCATGACGCTGCCTGACATGCAGGCAGACACCGTGCGTTGACAGGCGCCCACACCGCAGCTGGTCATCGGTTGGTCTTCGTCGACCGTGCCGTCGCAGTCGTCGTCGATGCCATTGCAGGTTTCTCCCGTGGGTGTCTTGGCGTCGCAGGCGCCGTAGCCCATCACTCCGTCGCAGGTGCGCATGCCGCTGCACTTGCCGAAACCGTTTTCAACCGTGCACGAAATGGTCTGGCCTTTGGTTTCGAAGGTGCACTGGCAGCTGCCTGACGAGGGCACGCATTGCTGCTTTTTCGCCAAACTGTCGACGCCCAGGCCATTCAAGCATTTGTATGAAACGGGGCAGCGGCCATCGAAAGTGCAGTCGCGGCCGCACGCGCCTTCGCCGTTGATGACGATGCACTTGTCAGCTGGGTAAGGGCAGTCAGAGTCTTTGGCGCAGGCCACGCACAGGCCTCCACGCTCGGGGGCGCAGGCGAAGCGTTCAGGCGTGAGCTGGGTGCACACTTCGTCGTCTTTGCAGCCGGCGGTGCACTTGCGCACGCACAGCGCGGGCTTGCCCGGCAGCGGCTCACACAACCCCGTTTCGCACGTGTCGTCGCCGAAACATTCTTCACCTTCTTTTTTCAGCTGAGTCGACGTGGGCGGCTCGCGGCCGCACATGCATGCAGTGGTAGTGACAACCAGCAGTGGAAGCCAGAGACGAAGCGACATGAGGGCGGCCCTTTTGGAGGTGATGCGCAACGAGAAACGCGGCCTAAGGTCCTGGCACAACTGCTTTATGTCGGCAAGACACCTACACACCTTTCGAAAGACCCCCTCACCGAGTAACTTTTCACCTTATGAATGAACTCGAAATGAAGGCTGAATTGGAGCGGCTCAAGGCTGAAAACCAGGCGTTGAAGAGCCAGAGCGCGCGCGGTGTTTCTTTGAAAGTCAGCGAGAAAGGCGGAGTATCGGTGTACGGCCTGGGTCGCTTTCCGGTGACCCTGTACAAAGAGCAATGGCTTAAACTGTTAGACATGGCGCAAGACATTCGCGCCTTCATCGACGCGAACGCCGGTGCCTTGAAGACAAAAGAATAGCGATACCAAAGGGGGTCTCTACACCGTGACTGATTCTTCGAGCCCTGACCGGCGAAAGTACAAGCGTCTCAACGCACCCGTTTTTGCGCGGCCCTTGGGCGGTGTCGGCTCGCCCGTGGGCAATCAAGAAAAGCGCTCGGTGCAAGACATCAGCATGGGGGGCGTGCGCGTTTACACCGACGACAAGCACCGGCCTGGGCATCGGCTCGAGCTCGAGCTGTTTTTGCCTTCAGGTGATTCGTTGGTACTCACCTCAGAAGTGGTGTGGGTCGACGAGCTGAAGGCGGGAGCGCCGGCCAAGTACGAAGTTGGCCTGCGCTATGTCGACGTGAGCGCTGAAGAATTGAAAGCGCTCGAAGCGGTGTTGCGCGCCGAAGAGTGACGTTTACTCTTTGTTTTTGGCGCGAAAACCCAAGTACAGCTCGAGACCATGGCTGGGCAGGTATTCGCCGCTGGCCGCGGTGGGCACTCCCAAGTCAATCTGGGTGACGCGGGAGTCGTTGCGTATGCCCGGTTCGAATTGGTCAATTCCCAATTGGCGGGCCTTGCTTATCCACAAGCCGAGCGTAGTGGCGCCGGGTCCAATCAACTTGGGCAATGCATCTTGGCGGTTGACGAAGTGCCGGTAGTGCGGCCCGTTGGGAAAACCTCTGGCCACGCCACCGTAGGTTTCGACGCGCACTGCCTTGAGCCTGCTTTCAATTTGAGTGTCGGTCATGCCCTTCTTGCGCATTGCGTCGACCACGTTCTGCAGTGCCAGCGAAATCACCAACGCGCCTTGGCTATGGGCGATGAGCACCATTTCTTTTTTGGTTTCTAACCCGGTCGTCAAATACTCGGTGAGCGCGCGCACCGAAGGGTCTTTGGTGGCGTAACCCAATTTCTGACGCACCGTTTCTATCAAGTCTTCGAAGAGCGAGCTGGTGGCGTTGTGCAAACCGATGACGGGGAAACCGGTCGCGTCGGCCACTTCTTGCAGCGACTTGAAGTGCTGATCAGCCGAAAACAAGATGCCGTTCACGAAGACCGCCACCGTTTCACTCGAGGGGTAGGCGGGCCGCACCGGCGTCAGTGAGCCGTTGCTCAGCGGGTATGGCAGCCCAATGCCGTTGGCGTCTATCCACGCGCCGTCGGTCTGAGTTTCCTTGGTTCTCTTGGGGCTGGGTGCGGTGACAGGAGCAGAAGTCGGCGGCTTCTTGGAGACGACGGTCATGATGTGCCGAGAACGATAGCGAGGGTTGATCTTCAGCTCCAACTTCAAAAGTCGGGCGAACACTGACGGCGTGAGAAAAAATGTGTGCGCCAAGGTGTGGTAAGCAGCGCCATGTCGTTGGTTGTTGAAAAGTTGAGCGTTCAGCTCTTGGGCCGCGCGGTGTTGCGCGACGTGTCGCTGCGCGTCGAGCCGGGCGAGTTTTGGACCATTCTCGGCCCCAACGGCGCAGGCAAAAGCACACTGCTGAGAGCGATGTTGGGGTTGATACCTTTTACAGGCAGCGTCTGCGTCGACGGTCAACCGGTGCAAAACCTGCCGCGGGCCGACATTGCGCGGCGCGTGGCGTGGGTGCCGCAAGCCGTCGCCGACGATGTGGCGTTTACCGGGCTCGAGCTGGCCATGATGGGCCGCACAGCTTGGTTGCCGGCGCTGGGGTTGCCGTCAGAAGCCGACTTCGCCGACGCACAGGCCTGGCTCGACGCATTCGGTGTGGGCCACTTGGCGCAGCGTCGCATGGTGGCAGTGTCGGGAGGCGAGCGCCGCTTGGTGGGTTTGGCGCGCGCGATGATGCAGCGGCCAAAGACGATTTTGCTCGACGAGCCGACGGCGTTTCTCGACTTGAGCCACCAGCGGGCGGCGTTGCGGCGCCTCAAAGAAGAAACGAAAGCCGGCTTGGCCGCGCTGGCGGTGCTGCACGACGTGAACGCCGCAATGCACGTGTGCACGCACGCGCTACTGCTCAAAGAAGGGCATGTGTTGGCACAAGGCCCGCTCGAGCAAGTGGTGACGGGCGAAAATTTGAGCCAGTTGTACGGTTTGCCAATGACCCGAGTCTCTGATTCAAGCGCCGGCGTGCTCTTCGCGCCATCGCTTGCTCACCAACCATGAACCGTGCCCGTTTGCCCATCGCGGTGCTGGCCTCACTGCTGCTTCACCTCGCCATCGGCAGCGGCTTGCTGCTCACTGCATTCCACAGCTTTTTTCAACCCGTACCCGTACCCGTTCCCGTTCCCGCTGTGCCGAACGCGAACGCGAACGCGGCAGTACCCACCCACCAGCGCATCTCGGTGACATTGTGGAACACGCCCTCCGTTTCATCAAAAACCGTAACTGCCACCGTGGCTGCAAAACCCTCGCGTGCGAAACGCGCGGCCGTCGTTGCGCATGCTGCTCAACCCGCAGAAGATGGCATTGCAGTGGCAACTGGCGGTAACGAGAGCGCGGAAGTATTCGATTCATCACCGATGCTGGTGGCGGGCACCGTGCCCGCTCAAGAAGGCCAAGGTCTCGACTTATTTCCACTCAATCAAAAGCTGCGCAGTGCCGCGCGCAGTTGCTACCCACCCGTCGCGGCGCGTTTTCGTCTGCAGGGCACGGCGAAAGTGGCGTTTTGTGTCGGCAACCACGGTGAAGTGTCGCAAGTGCGGTTGGTGCAGAGCACCGGCTCGGGAATGCTCGACGCCGCCGCGGGGGGCTGCGTGTTGGAGCGCGCCCGGCCGTTGCCCATTGAAACGTCGGGCCGTTGCTTCGAGTTACCGGTGCAATTCGAAGTGGGCACTTAAAAAAAACGCCGCAGCTGTCGAAGTCTTGCAACGGGTCAAAATGTCTTCCGTCAGGTCGTTGAGCCATCAGGCTCCACGCGCCTTTGAGGAACGAGATTTTGATGAAGCCACCTGTTCTATGCAGCGTCTGGGCCGTGCTGTTTCTCGGGTTGGGAGTGGCCTGTGGGTCGGTCACCTCAACGCCGCCCAAGTGTGACTTCACCAATTGCACTGGGTGTTGTGACACCGCCGGTAGCTGCCACAAAGGCAATGAAAGCGCAGCGTGCGGTTATGGGGGCTTGAGCTGCCAGACGTGCTCCGCGCAGCAGGGGCAGTCGTGCGTCGCCAACTTGTGCGTCAAGGGCCAGGAGGGTACCGGCGGCGGAACCGGCAGTGGCGGCGGTTTCGGTGGAGGAAGCGGCGGAGGTTTTGGGGGTGGCACCGGTGGCGGCGTGGCCAATTGCCAGCAAGTAACGGTGCCCTCGAATGCGAACCCATTGGCGTTTTACAGCAAGGACGCGACGAGTGAATCGAGCTTCTCGTTGCTGACGTGGGCTGACTCACAAGGGCTCAACGCAATGACATTTCAGTTGGAATGGTCGCTGGCGCCGACTTCGGTGCAGTTTCCCTTTACGGGCACGGTGAGCGGCGGCACCACCACGGGCTTTGTGGTTTTGATTTATTACCAAGGTTGCCAAGACGGCCTTACCAACTGTCAAAAAGAATACGTTTCGTGGGACGGCTCGCTGACGGTCAACGCGGCCACGCGAGGGCCTTCAGGTTCGTTGGTGGGCACCAGCTCCGCGGGGACGTTGCAAGAAGTCGATAACAACGGTTTCGTGGTGCCGGGTGCGTGCGTGAAAGTGTCGCCGCTGACTTGGAGCGCCGCGTACACCTGTCAAGCCGACGGCCTTTCATGCACCGTCGATTCAGAATGCTGTGACAACGCGTGTATTTCGGGAATCTGCGGTGGGCCGGTTTGCAAACCTGATGGGGCAACCTGCGCTTCGAAGACCGATTGCTGCTCCTCGAGCTGCGGCGGAGGCATTTGTGGAGGGCCAGTTTGCAAACCTGACGGGGCAACCTGTGGTTCGACGACCGAATGCTGCACGTCGGAGGCATTTGCGGCGGCCCCACGTGTAAAGCAGACGGCGCGTCATGCACGTCGAGCGCTCAGTGTTGCACGTCGAGTTGCAGCGGAGGCATTTGCGGTGGGCCCACGTGCAAAGCAGACGGCGCGTCATGCACGTCGAGCGCGCAGTGTTGCACGTCGAGTTGCAGCGGAGGCATTTGCGGCGGGCCCACGTGCAAAGCAGACGGCGCGTCATGCACGTCGAGCGCGCAGTGTTGCACGTCGAGCTGCAGCGGAGGTATTTGCGGCGGGCCCACGTGCAAAGTTGACGGCGCGTCATGCACGTCGAGCGCGCAGTGCTGCACGTCGAGCTGCAGCGGAGGCATTTGCGGTGGGTCCACGTGTAAAACAGACGGCGCGTCATGCACGTCGAGCGCGCAGTGCTGCACGTTTAGCTGCAGCGGAGGCATTTGCGGCGGGCCGGTTAGCAACAGCTGCGACCCAGTCGACAACTGGGGCTGTACCTCTCCCTACCAGTGCATTCTCTTGAGCTCGGAAAAAACCTCCTGCGCGCTCGCGGGCACCGGCACGCAGGGCTCCTTCTGCTCAGCCAGCACGCCCTGCGCAGGCGGTTACGGCTGCTTCGCCGGCACCTGCCGAAAAATTTGCGACAAGTTCAGCGGCTCGGGGTGCGGCAGCGGGTCGACGTGCAACGGCGTCACGGGTTGGTCGAATTACGGCGCGTGCACGTAGAAGCCCTCGGAAACTGTGCCCAGGTTGCGGTACCCACTGGATGCGGATAGTGGGCGGTAATCAGTGGAAGCAGACCCAGGCCCTTCACCCGCATCGCCACAGGGTCCGAAAACGGCCAGACATCGGCTTCGACTTAGCCTTATTTAAGGCCCCGTGAGACTCGATGCAGCCAGTTGCTACCTCGCTCTACGCGCGAGAGACGCTCGGTTCGACGGCACGTTCTTCGTCGCCGTCACCACCACCGGTATTTACTGCCGGCCGATCTGCCCGGCGCGTGTTCCCGCGGCTGACCGCTGCCAATTTTTCACCCGCGCGGCCGAAGCCGAAAAGGCCGGTTTTCGCGCCTGCTTTCGTTGCCGGCCCGAGCTGGCCCCTGGCGTGCTGACCGACACGGTGCCGCCGGTCGATGCGATTACCCGGCTGGTACGCGCGGCCGCGGCGCGCATCGAAGCCGGCTATCTCAACGATGCCTCGGTCGACGAGCTCGCGGGTGAGCTTGGGGTCAGTTCACGGCACCTGCGCCGTGCGATGGAGGCGGAGCTCGGCGTTGCTCCCGTCGAATTGGCGCAGACGAAGCGGCTTGCGATGGCGAAGCACCTGCTTCAAGAAACGAATTTGCCGCTCACCGACGTGGCGTTCGCCGCGGGCTTCGCCAGCATTCGGCGTTTCAACGCGTTGTTCAAAGCGCGGTTTGGCCGGGCTCCGACCGAGGTGCGGCGTCACCACGCAGACAGCACGCACGGCACGCCAACTGACAACATCACTTTGCGGCTCGACTACCGGCCTCCGCTCGATTGGGACGCATTGCTCGGCTTTCTCGCGCGGCGGGCTATTCCCGGTGTGGAGCAGGTAACGCACGGCGAGTACCGGCGTGGTGTCAGTCTGCAAGGAAAGCACGGCTGGCTTTGCGTGCGGCCTGACATGACGCGAAACGCGCTGCGGGCCAAAGTGTCGCTCTCGCTCGCGCCGGTGCTCACCACCGTGGTGGCCCGGCTTCGCGCGTTGTTCGACCTCGATGCGAACCCTACGGTGATTGCCGAACATCTTCGCCAAGACCCGGTGCTCGCCCGCTCTCTTGCGTCGAAGCCAGGCCTGCGGGTGCCGGGTTCGTTCGATGGGTTCGAAATGGCGGTGCGCGCGATTTTGGGTCAGCAAGTGTCAGTGGCCGCGGCGACGACGTTGAGTGGAAGAGTCGTGCAGCGGTTTGGAAAGCCTCCTTCACCGCGGGCGACGGCCGACGAAGCGGCAGTGGGTTGGGAATTTCCCAGCGCCGCGCGGCTGGCGAAAGCGACAGTCGGCGAGGTGGCCAAAGTGGGCCTGCCCGGAGCACGAGCACGTACCCTTATCGAGCTCGCGCGCGCGGTGGTGAGCGGCGAAGTCAGCTTCACGCCTGACAGCGCTCCCGACGCGGTGATTGAAAAGTTGGTGACGCTGCCGGGTATCGGCCAGTGGACGGCGCACTGCATCGCATTGCGCGCGCTGCGTTGGCCCGATGCGTTTCCCGCTGCTGATTGGGGAGTCAGAAAAGCGCTCGGTGTTTCCACGGTGAAAGAAGCCGAAGCGAGAGCAGCGCGTTGGCAACCTTGGAGAGGGTACGCGGTGCTTCATCTGTGGAGCTCGCTCGCAACAGGAGTGCAATGACGATGAACACCGTGCATTGTTGGGTGCAGTCTCCCGTCGGGCCGCTGCGGCTCATTGCCGGCGATGACGGGTTGGTGGCGGTCTATTTTTCCGAGCATCGACGCGCTCGGCATCAGTCGGAGCGCGAGGTGAAACGGCACCCTGTGCTCGATGTCGCGCGTCGCGAATTGACCGAGTACTTCGCGGGAACACGCACCCGGTTCGAAACGCCGCTCGCCCCTCTTCGCACGCGGGGTGGCACTGCGTTTCAGCACGCGGTGTGGAACGCGCTGCTTTCGATTCCGTGCGGCGAGACGCGGTCGTATTCAGACATCGCGTGGCTCATCGGGCGCCCGAACGCGGTGCGGGCCGTGGGCGCTGCGAACGGGCTCAATTCACTTTCTATTTTCGTACCCTGCCACCGGGTGGTGGGTTCCGACGGGTCGCTGACGGGTTACGCGGGTGGAATCGACGGCAAACGGTGGCTCTTGGCGCACGAGCTAAAAATAGAGGCGCAGCTCAACGGAAGGCGACGGCAGAAAGCTCACGCGAAGTGAAGTGTCGTTGCGCTCTTGCACCGTGCCGGACAACGGTGTCATCGGAAAGCGAGTGAAGCTCTGGTCGAGAGTGGCCCGCACCAGCTGGGTTTGAATACGCAATGCCAAGCGATTGATCAGCTGCCGTTCTACCGCCACGCCTCCGCTGGCGCCGAATGACCAGGTGTGACCGCCTTGGCTCATGTCTGAGGGTGTTCCGTAGCTGGCTGCGGCATAGCCAGCCGAACCTGCGACATAGACCGAGACAGCCACAGGCAACGAAGCATCGCTGAGCACAAAGCGTGGGCCCAGCGAGGCGGTGAGCCCGCCAGAGCGCTGATTAATCGGAGGTTCTGAGGAGTAGATGGGCCCACCGGAGTAGCTACCGGCAAGACCCAACAGCAGCGAGAGACGCTCACTTAAAATGCGTTCGAAGGTGAGCACCGGTGTGGGCGAGTACGGTGGAGCGGCGCCGTTGACGCCCAGCACGGTGCCTCCCGTGTACTCGAAAAGCCCGTAACCAGCGCCAATTGACCAAACGGCTGCAGGCACCTTCTCGGAAGAGTCGGTGGGAGTACCCGCATGGCAAACAGAAGACAAAGAAATCACGGCCAGCAGCAGGCAAGTGCGCAAGAGAAGCTCCGTTGAAGAGATTTTTTTTGAACTGGCGGCGATGAACGTTCGTGCTGCCGCTTTGGTTCCTGCTAGTTCAAGTCATCGACGCGCAGCACCGCGCCGCAGTACGGGTCACTCCCATCGAAGAGCCACACATCACCCGACTGCAACGTAACGGTGCTCTCGTCTCCGGTGACGTAGGTACCTTTGGGCAGCCCCTCGACAGCGTCGGCGAGAGTCATCTTGCCCAACGGCCGCAGGTGGCCATGGTTGGAGTAACTGTGAACCGTCATGTTCGGTCCCGCTTGATTGACGCAGAACTCCAACCGGCAGCCCGACTCGTCTTGCGCGCGAACATTGGCGCAGCCGCGGTGGCGCAAGTCGACTTTTTGAGCGGCGACGCCTTTGAATCCCTCACGGGGCGCCACCACCACCGACATCTTCGCGGTCTTCAATGTGTCGAGCTTCACGTTGCCGAGGTTGGCGGTGCCTCGTGCGTCGATTTCGATGGTGCGCTCAACCGGTGCGTAGCCAGTGGCATTGATAGAGACGGAATAGATGCGCGACGCGACGCCCTTCACGGTGAACTGCCCGCCCGGCGTGAGCTCGACGGCGGTGCGGCTGTCCGCGGGTGACAAGTAGAACTGCGCCGCGGTCACTGGTTTGCCGTCGGAGTTGAGCGTTCCCCGAACGGTTATCAGCACCGTTTCATTTTTCGTCTCTTGGGCCGCCGCGGGGAACGCGAGCAGGCACGACACCAGCATCCGTCTGAACATGATGACTCCTTTGGGTTTCCTCGCGCAGCTTGGCGAGCTCGGTGAGTACGTCTGCTTTCAGGCACCACGCGTCGGGAGTGGCGGAGCGCACCGCGGCCTCTTCGATGTCGGCGCGCAACAATCGATTGCACAGATGCAATGAGAGCCGCTGCCTTCCCTCTTGTCCCCCGCAAGATTCAGCGGGCAGCTCGGCCCAACGCTGCGCGCAGCTTTCTTCTTCCAGAGAAGAACAAGATGGGTAGTGGCACCAATCTGAGTTGTCGCACGCACGTGGAGAATTCCACCGGGCCGTGTCCAGAAACGGCCGCGCTGCCCCAGGGCAAAGGTACGCAAGGCGCGTGAGGATGCGGGTTTCTTTAGCATCGCTGAGGACGTGCATTCGCAGCAGCTGCTCCAGCGGGGTTTGTTGCGCGGTGCACGTGAAAGGGCGCGACTTGAGCTCGTGGCGCAGCGCTTTCAGTGTCTCTCGTTCTTCGGGGGCATACCCCGGCCACGGTGCGAGCACCCTCGCTTCGGGAATGGGCTTGCCGCCAGATACGTACGTCGGCGCAGGGCATTGCCTTGAGGAAAGCGCTGTTCCGGCATCGGCCATGAGTTGTGCTGCTCCCGCCCATTGCCAGGGAGAAAACGACGCACGGTTCAGCGCGTAGAAGGCAGTGCCCACCACGCCCAGCACCAACGTAACGAAGAGCACCTTCACCGTCGCCGGCAATGCGGCCTGTGCGCCGGTGGCCGCTGCCCCCGTGGACGCCAGCGTTCCCGCATCGACCGTCGCCGCGAGCTTGGCCTGTAACGCTGCTGATGGCTCGAGCGACTGCGTGGCGGTGCGAAGCGCCTGAAGCTTTTCGTCGAGAGTCATGACTCGAACCTCCGGCGTAAAGTCTGCCGCGCCCGAACCAAAAGTTGCTCGATGGCGCCTTCGCTTCGCTCCAACACTTGCGCCACTTCACGCGCGGGCAAGCCGTGAATCTCTTTCAACACCAAGGCCGCGCGTTGGTCTTCTGGCAATTCGCTCAGCGCTTCAACCAACTCACGCAGCGCCACCGCCGCTTCGGGGCTGGTCGAAGCACTTTCAGTCGCCGCATTCTCGGCCCGTTGATGCGCCGCCTGCGCCCGCTTCGCACTGCGCAACCTGTCGAGCGCGGCATTCGTCACCACGCGGTACAGCCATGTCGGCAACGCGCATTCACCGCGGTACGCACCGATGCGCAACAACGAAATCGCCTTGGCGAATGCTTCTTGCAGCACGTCTTCTGCTTCAGCCGCGTTACCCAACAGCCGCGCCGCAAGCCGGTACAACTGTGGAGCATGTGCCAAGGCCTCGCGCTCCAAGTGTGCGAGGTCGGCTGCTCTAAGCTGAGAAAGGCTCGGTTTGAGCCGCTCGGCGTCCTTCATTAAGCATTAGACGCCGCTCAACGGCGACTCCCTACGCGGGTTGTTTCAAAATTCGTCACGTCGACGGCAGAAAGCTCACTGCGCGGCCTTGTGGAGCTCCCAGTAGCGCGCCATCGCGCATCACCCATTGCCCGCGCAGCATCGTCGCCATCGGCCAGCCGGTCACCCGCATGCCGTCAAACGGAGTCCACCCGCAGCGCGTTTTCATCGACCCATTGGTGATGGTGCGCTCGGCTTTTAAATCTACCAGCACCACGTCGGCATCATTGCCCACCACGATGCCGCCCTTGCCTTGGAGCCCGAATACCCGCGCCGCGCCGTGTGCCGTCAAATCGACCAGCCGTTCCAATGAGAGCCGGCCTTGCGCATGGTGGTTTAGCATCAACGGCAACAGCGTCTGCACTCCCGGCATGCCTGAGGGACTCTTGGGGTACGGCTGCTGTTTCTCTTCTAGCGTGTGCGGCGCATGGTCTGACCCGAGCACGTCGACCAGGCCGTCATTCACGGCCTTCCACAAAGCATCGCGGTGGCGTGCGTCACGAATGGGCGGGTTCATCTGCGCCAACGTACCGAGCCGCTCGTAACAGTCAGGAGCCGCCAGCGTGAGGTGCTGCGGCGTCACTTCAAAGGTGGCGAAGTCGCGCGCCGCGGCCAGCAGGGCAATTTCGCCCGCGGTGGTGACATGCAACACGTGAATTTTTCGCCCCGCTTGGCGCGCCAATTCGAGCAAGCGCCGCGTCGAAATGACCGCCGTCTCTTCATCGCGCCATTGCGGGTGAAAGCTGACCGGCTTACCTTCAGCCAGGTGCTGCCGCGCCTTCAACCGCGCTTCGTCTTCGCTGTGAAACGCCATGCGCCGCGAGCCTGAGGTGAGCGCAATTTCCAACGCTGACACGTCGTCCATCAACAGCGTGCCGGTGGAGCTGCCCAAAAAAACTTTAATGCCCGCGCAGCCCGGCAACTTTTCCAACTCGCCCAACTGAGCGGCGTTTTCTTTCGTGCCCCCGATATAAAACGCGAAATCGACCCAACTCTTTTCTGCGGCGAGCGCCAACTTCTTGGCCAACCGCTCAGCCGACACCGTGTTCGGCTTGGTGTTGGGCATTTCGAAAAAGGTGGTGACGCCGCCCATCGCCGCGCCCGCGCTGCCTGAGCCCAAGTCTTCTTTGTGGGTTAGCCCCGGCTCACGAAAATGGCACTGGCTGTCGATGACTCCGGGCAGGCAATGCAGGCCCTTCGCGTCGATGCGCTCGGCTGTTTTCGCGCCGCCCAAATCGCCCAAGGCAGCGAAACGGCCTTGAGTGATGCCGACATCGGTCACCGCAGCCCCGCGCGGCGTCACCACGGTGGCACCTGCCAGCACGCAATCGAAAGAAGCGGTTGTCGACATAGGTGCTTGTCCTCAAAGCGAAAACTGAATCTTTTCGCAACAGATGTGAGTTAGCTCTCGTCAACAGTTCGAATGCACACGTCAAGGAGCCACCCATGTTGACGCAAGCCCTGCTGACTCTGGCATTGGCCATCAATGCCCCGCCCGCGCCCAGTAAATTTGAAAAGCTCGCGCGCGACATCGAAACGCAAGTGCAAGCCGGCAAAGACGGCATCACCGCCGCGTGGGACTCTGACGGTTTTCTCGCCAAGGTGATGGCGGGCAGCGGCGACGACATCAACAACGACTTCAAGAAGGGCTTCGCCAAGGGCTACAAGTCGAAAGAAGGTTCGCTGGGCCAAACCATCGCCAGCACGGTGACGCAAGGCGGCCGCTTTCGCTTAATGCGCATTCACGAAGAGGGTGGGCAAACGCGGCTGCTCTACCGCTTGCTGATGCCGACGGGAGGCTTGAGCTACTTCGACTTGGTCACCACGCCCGCGGGCAAAGTTGTCGACGCGTACATTTTCACCAGCGGTGAATTGCTCAGTGAAACCATTCGGCGGCTCTATTTGCAGACTGCCGCCGAGGCGAGCCAGGGCTTGTTCGACAAATTGAAGGGCAAAGAGCAGCTCTTCTTGAAGAACTTGCCCACGCTCACTGCGATGCAAAATGCCAACAACGACAAGCAGCCTGCCAAGGCGCTCGAGCTTTACAAAGGCCTGCCCGAGCCGCTGCGCCGCGACAGGCTGTTTCTGGTGGCGCGCCTTCAAGCTGCGCAAGCCGTGAGCGATGACGAATATCTCAAGGCCATCGACGAGCTCCGCGCCGCGTTCGGCAATGACCCTGCGTCAGACTTGATGGCGATTGACGGGTTCTTCTTGAAGAAAAAATATGACTTGGCAATCGAGGCCATTAACCGGCTCAACACCGCGGTGGGCGGCGACGCGTACTTGGTGTTCATGCGCGGTTCGATGCTCTCAGCGACAGGAAAAGGCGCTGACGCGAAGACGACTTTCATCGAGGCCTCGAAAATGGAGCCTTCGCTCACCGAGCCTTATTGGGCGCTGGTAGAAATGTCGCTCAACGACAAGAAGTTCAACGAGACCACGCAGTGGCTGCTGGCCATTGAGCGCGAAACCAACACCCGTCTCAAAGATTTGAAAAACGAGCCCACGTACGCCGCGTTCGTAAAGTCGCCCCATTACAAAAAGTGGTTGGCGGTACGCCCTAAGCTCTCGAATCAATAATCGACAGAATCTGCTCGAAATTCGAAACACGGTGCGTGGCGGTGCGCGGTACTTCACCTTCCATCACGCTGGCGGCATGCCGGCGCGTCACCGAAGCGGCCGAGACAATGTCGAGCCGCTCGCGGTATTCAAGCGACAAGTACGTGCCGTACTCGGCCCAGCAGTCCAACGCGCCCACGTCTTTCGCCACGCCCACGTCTTTGCGCAGCGAGTCGCCAATCACCAACACCTGTGATGGCTCGACGCTGTAGGTGCGGCAAATCTGGAGCAGCCCTTTCGGGTTCGGCTTTTCATATTCGCGCGGCACTTCAATCACCGGGCAGGCGCAGCGGTAGTCTCCCCGCGCTTCTTTGGCCTGAATGTCGGGCGCCACCAGTGTTTCACCTTGCGAATTGGCGGGGAACTGAAAGCCCGGCAATGTGTAGAGCGCGGTCAAGTGCTGGTCTAACCCCATGCGCTTGGCGCGTTGCTCGGCAGGGTTGCGCGGCGCGTCGGTCAGGGCCACCACCGGTATGCCCTTCGCTTTCAACTGCTCGAGCGTGCTGACCACGTTCTTGTAAGGGCGCAGGTATTTCTTGCGCGCTTCGCCGAATGCCATGCGCGCCGGCTCGATGACCAATTTGTCAAAGCTGGGAAAATCGGGAAACTCGTGAAAGAGCGACGACTCTTGCAGAGCAAACGGGTACTCGTTCGACTCGTACTTCGAGTACACGGCCTTCAGCGACTGCACCACTTTGATGCGCGGGTACCCGGTGGCCTGGCACACCGCGCTCATCATCGCTTCGAGCGACGGCACGATGTAGTCGATCCACGAGTACAGCGTGTTGTCCATGTCGGTGACGACCAGTCGAATCGGCATCAGGGGCGACAAACCACCTTCATGCCCTTGCCGCGACAAAAATTTTCTACGTCGGTCTGCATGCGCGAATTAGTCACATTGCGGCAACGGGTGAGCACGTTTTGCAGGTCTTGTTGGGCGCAATAAGCCTTGGCCGCCACCGATTGGGCACGCACTTGCCCCGCGGGCGTCAAGTCAGGCAGCGCTTGCATGGCGCGCCGGGCCGCTTCGTTCCACTGTTCGTTTTTGAGCGCGTCATCTGCTGGCTGCAGCCGCACGTTGTCTTCGGGGGTGACGCCGCGTTCTGCTTTGAAAGGCCGCACAGGAAAAGGAGCGACCACGGGTTCTCCCGCGTCGATGACCTTGGCAACGGTTGCCGCTGGGGCGTCGAACGGCGCGGGAGCAGGCACGATTTTTTGCAACGTGGTGACGGGCACCACCGCCTGCGCCGGTTGCGCGTGCGGGCTGGGAGCCCAAGCCAAATACCCGCCTGCGCCCAACAGCGCCACCACGCCCACGGCGACGAATGGCAACGCGCTGCTCTTTTTCGGCTCCGTCACGGCAGCAGGAGCGGGCGCTACAGAAGACACCGACACAGCCCCAGTTGCTTTCTGCGCCATCGGCGTGGGCGCCGCGGTCTGCCCCAGCATCATCGATTCTGACGGGGCCACCCCCGGCGTGGCGATACCGCCCAACGCGGTGTCTGGCCGCGGCACCGGTTCACTCAACGTCAACGTCTGCTGCGTGAAAGCTTCGACGAAGGCCTGAATGGTGGGCGTGCGTTGCGCGCGGTCTTTCGTCAACCCGTGCTCAATGGCGTCGCGCTCACACGCGGGCAGGCCGGGGCACACCTGGGCAATGGGCGTGTGCGGTTGGTACGCGACGTTGAACACCAGCTTGGCCAAGTTGTCGCCAGTGAAGGCCGGTTGGCCCGAGAGCATTTCATACGTAATCGCCGCCAACGCGAAAACGTCGGTCTGCCCCGAAATGTCTTTGTTCTGCCCCAGCGCTTGCTCGGGCGCCATGTATTGAGGGGTGCCCACCAGCGCTGACTCCATGGTCTGCACGGTTTGCGAGTCTTGAATTTTCGAGATACCGAAATCGAGCACCTTCACCCGCTCACCCACCGGGCTGGCGATGAGAAAAATGTTGTCGGGCTTCAAGTCGCGGTGAACGACGCCGTGCGCATGGGTGGCGGCCAGCGCCGAGCCCACTTGGTAAACAATGGTTTTCGCCTGCTCTAACGGCAGCGGCCCGTGTCGCAGCCGCGCGGCCAAGCTCTCGCCCACCAAATATTCGAGCACCAAGTACGGCGCGCCCGAAGGCAGAAAATTGAAGTCGTGCACTTCGACGATGTTGGGGTGGCCAATGCGCGAGGCGATTTCTGCTTCGCGTTTGAAGCGCTTCATCGCTTCGTCGCTCAACCCCGCGGCCGAGGTGGTGTGTAAAATTTTAATCGCCACGCGCTTGCCGGGTAGGCGCCGGTGCGATGCCAACCACACCTCACCCATGCCGCCGCGGCCAATCAACCGCTCCACTTCATAGGTTTCGGCGACCAAATCGCCGGGTTTGAGCACGGGAGCGACGGCGTTCGACATGCGTCACGCACTATAGCGGCTGGCCGCGCAGCGCCAGAGTCTTCGCTTGCGCTCCCCGCGACACCAAAGCGTATAGTCTTGCTCCCTATGAATGTTCTTTTGACTGCGTGCTGGCTGAGCGCCGCTGCGGCTGTGCCCGCGAAAGGCACGTTGGAGCTGAAAGACGACGTCGCCAAGCTCGGCGTCGTCACCGACGGCAAAGGTCATTTCATCGTCTTCAACCCCGAGAAGGCATACGACGAACCACTGCTCTACGGAGACGACAAAGCGGTGTGGTCACAGCGCGTCTATGGTGGCGGAGCGGTCGGCACCGAGAGCTTCAACGCCAGTTTTTGGGACCCCCGGGTGCGCGCGTCGTTCGACTTCAAAGACGACGTCTATTCAGTCAGCTGCGGCGACCGTAAAACCGAGTTCAAGCCCTTGAGCAAAGAAGAAGCGAAGGCTTTCTTGAGCAAAGTGTCGTTCATGAAAACCCGGTGGAAATACCAAGCCCACAGCTTGGCCCGCGACGACAGCGGCACGTACTATTTCATCGACCGCATGCGCGATGAGTTCGGCAACGAGCGGCGCATTTGGGTGGGCAAGCGCGGCAAAATGAAGCGGCTGCAGATGACCAATTTGGTCGCCGATTCAGAGGGTGAAATTTATTCAACCAAGTCGGGCGAGTACCGTTTTGTCGGCAACTTGAATGAAGCGAAATGGGTGGCGGGTAAGAAAGTCACCAAGCTCACCCAGGTACCCGTCGAAGCGAACGTGGCGATGATTTACGGTGAGCTGGGCGTCTACGAGAAAGACAAGCTCGGTACGCCCTGCGACGACTTGTAGTCCACGACACGCAATGAGGTGTGGGCCGTGAACGTCTCTTGTCCCCAGTGCAAGAAGGTGTACGCCGTGCCCGACGAGGCGCTGTCAGGCGGAGCGCAAATGCGCATTCGCTGCAAGGCGTGCCAGACGATGATTGAAGTGCAAGCAGGCAGCGCCGCGGCCGTGGCGGGCACTTGGTTTGCGCTGCTGGCCGGCAAGCAAGAAGGCCCCTTCACCCCCGAGCAGCTCAAGGCCAAGGCTGACTTCAGAAGTGACACCCTGGTGTGGAAGCAGGGCATGGCCGAGTGGAAAGCCGCGGCCGAAGTCGACGAGGTGAAGGCGTTGGTGCCCGCGCCGGCTCCCTCGAGCAGCTTGAGCGATGACCTCTTCGACGACGTCGAGCCGCACCAGCCGTCGGAAGGTGAGCTCAAGCTTTTGGACCACGGCGAAGAGAAAGCGGTCGATACCGCTGAAGAAGCGGCGCTCAAGGCGCTGGCGCCCACTGACCCAGCCAAACCGCCAGGCGAAGTGACGCGGTTCTTCATCAACCAATCGGGGGCGAACAAGCGCAACCCACCGTGGAAAATTGCGCTCTTCACCTTGGCCTTTATTGGCGGGCCCATCGGCGTGCTGTACGTGCTCGCCACGTTGCGCATCGTTCCGATGGAAGTGACGCGCACCAATGAAAATGGCGAAGAAGTGACCGAGTCTTTCTTTTCTTCAGGTGGAGTGTCGGGGGTTGCCGATTTGCTTTCAGGCAAAGAAGCAAAGCGCAAGGCAGAGCGTGCCGAACGGTTGGCGCGTGAAGCCGCGGCGCGCAAACAGAAAGAACGCGACGTGCTCGCCGGTGCGCAGCAGGGCGTAACCACTTTAGACATGGGCGACCGAAAAGGGGGCGCAGCGGGTACAGCCGCGGGCGCAGACCTCACGTTGCCAGGTACCTCCATCGGCCTCGACGTGGGCCTCGACAAGCAGACTTTTCAACCCAAGTTACGGGGCATGGGCAACACGCCTTTGCCTGCACAAGGCAACGCGGGCCTCGACGACGGGGCCGCGGCCAAAGTGGTGGCTCAAAGCCAAAATGCGTTTCAAGGCTGCATCGAGAACGCGCTGCGCCGAAACCCCAACATGCGCGTGGGCAAGGTTGAAATGACGGTGACGGTAGGCCACTCGGGCAGCGTGCTGCGCAGCGCCATCACGCCCAAACAACACGACACTGCCGAATGGGGTGTGTGCTTGAAAGAGCGCGCCAAGCGCATGGTGTTTCCTCCTTTTGAGGGCGACGAAGAGGCCGACATCAAAGTGCCGCTGGTGGTGGGCGTCTCACCCCTTTAGTGAAGGGCCGCAAAAACGCGATGAGCTCTTCTCTCGTGTACGTCGTCACAGGCGCCACCGACGGCATCGGTTGGCAGACAGCGCTCGAGCTGGGCCGCCGCGGCGCTTGGGTGTGGGTGCACGGTCGCTCGCCCGCCAAGGCCGCGGCCGCGTGCGAAAAATTGGCGCATACCGTCGAGGGAGCGACTTTCGAGCCCGTCGCGGCAGACTTGGCGGTGCTCGATGAGGTGCGAGGGTTGGCGCAGCAGGTAAGGGCGAAAACGGGGGCGGTTGACGCATTGCTCAACAACGCTGGCGTTTTTATGACTGACCGGGTGCTGACGGCCGACGGCCGCGAAATGACCATGGCGGTGAACCACGACGCGCATTTTTTGCTCACGTACTTGCTGCTCCCGGCGTTGAAAGCGGCTCCTCAAGGCCGGGTGGTGAATGTGAGCTCGATGGCGCACGCCTATGGCCGCATTCGCCTTGATGACGTCGACATGGCCCAGCGCTACGACGGCAACGCAGCCTATGGCGCGTCGAAAGTGGCGAACGTGCTCTTCACCTTTGCGTTGGCGCGTCGGCTTCGCGGCACGCGCGTCACCGCCAATGCCCTGCACCCCGGAGTCATTGGCACCAAGTTGTTGCGCACTGGTTTTGGCGCAGGCGGCGCTCCTTTGGTTGAAGGGGCGAAGACGTCGGTGTACGTCGCGACCGAGCCATCGCTGGCGAACGTGAGTGGCCGTTATTTTTCAGACAGTCGCGAAGCACGCAGCGCGAAATATGCCAACGACGAAGCGCTCCAAGAGGCGTTCTTCGCGGTGAGTGAAAAGCGGGTGGGCGTTACGTGGTCAGTCTAGAAACGACGGCCGAGTCCCAAACGCCCGAGCTCGGCGCATTTCTTGGGAGCGCTGCTCACGTTCAGCTTGAGCCGGTGGGCAATGGTGCCACCTTCAGTGGCGGTTGCTGGTGGCGAAAGACAGCTCGCACTTGGCGTCGGTGCAAGAAACGGCTGGGAGCAGTATCGGGCGGCACTTCGAAAACACCGTGGTGTGGACCAACGGCTTTCATTTGCTTTTCAGTGTAATGCGTTAGCGCCATGACGCTCGCTTCCATCGTCTTGCTTGCATTGGCCCTGTCGATGGACGCCATGGCCGTCGCGGCGGCACGGGGCCTTTCGCTGCCCCGCGTTTTGCCCAAGCACGTGCTCTTGGTGGCGCTCTTCTTCGGAGGCTTTCAGGCGCTGATGCCGCTGCTTGGGTGGTGGTTGGGCGCGCGCATTGGCCCGCTGGTCGAAGCGTGGGACCACTGGCTGGCGTTTGCGCTCTTGGGCGGCATTGGAGGAAAAATGCTGTGGGAAGCGCGCCAAGCCGACACGCCCAATGCGCCTTCGAAGGGTGACGGCTTTGACTTCAAGAGCCTGTTGCTGCTGGCCATCGCCACCAGCATCGACGCGCTCGCCGCGGGGGTGACGCTGCCGATGCTCGACGCGCCGTTTGCCTTTTCGCTCGCCACCATTGGTGTCACCACCGCAGTGCTCAGCGTGGCGGGCCTTTATTTGGGCCGACGGTTTGGAGCACTGCTCGGTCGCCGGCTCGACGCTTTCGGAGGTATGGTTCTGGTAGCGCTGGGCACGAAAATTTTGGTGCAGCACTTACTGGGCTGACGAACCGCGGTTACGGAGGAGGCGTTAAGCCCGGGTACACCTCGGTCACCAGGCACGCGTCTTTCACCGCGCCAGCGCGCCGCTCTTTGTACTCAGGGTGGCCGTTGATGGTGTAGCGGTAGGTCTGCACGTCTCCGCCGTTGTGCACGTAGATGAACAGGCCGTTGGCCGAGGTGCTGGCCTGCGTGCCGCTCAAGTCTTCTTTGGGGTAGAAAATGCGGCTCGTGTACTCAGAGGGTATTGGCTTTACGGTGAGCCCTGAAACCGGGTTACCCGAAGCGTCGACGATGCGGCCCAACGTAAACCCGGCTTCGTAAAGCGTTTTGCGGTTGGTGCCTTCGGTGAGTGAAAGAATCGTCTGCTCGGTGACGGCCGCGGTGAGCGCCTCGTGCAATTGCCGCGGCACCGCGTAGGCCTTGGTGTTGGTGACATTCATGCGCGGCTTTTCGCCAATCAGAATCACGTCATAGACGACAGTCGACGACTTGATGATGGGTGACACCCCCGCGTCGCGTTCGTCACGCACGCCGGCCGAAATGCCCAGGTTCACCAATTCAGTCGAAATGTGCTCGGCTTTGAACTCGCCGCCACCATCGAGAACCACCGTGCCGAACACGCCTTGCAGCAAGTTGCCGGTGGCCACTTTGAGCGGCTCTTCGACGCGAACCGTGAGGCCCTCGAGCGTCAACGCCGGCAAACCCGCGTCGGCCAAATGCTGCACACCGACGGGGTGCACGAAGGCTTTGCCCGATACGTCGACGAAGAATTCTTCGTAATTGTCGCCGCCGTCACCCGCGTCGCTTTTGCCCGGTGAGCCAGAGCAACCCAGCGCGACAACGCTCAACAGTCCAAGGGTCCAGAGTGAAATTTTCATGGCGAATCAAGCTCCAGGAGCAGAAGGGTGGCCAGAAGGCGTATCAGATGTCGGCGGCAGAGGGGGAGGGGGAGTGCCCTCCTGAGACTCGACGGGCGAGGTCGGCGCGGGTTTGGGCGGCCCGCCGAAGTGGCCGCGAATGCCGGTGGCGATAGAAAAGCCGCCCGAAGTGTATTGGCCCATGCCCACCAAGTGACCGGGCACCGAAGAGTCGGTGTTGCCCGCGCGCACTTCGCTGTCGGCGATGTTCTTGGTGATGGCCGGAGTCACTGAGATGCCAGCCAAAATGTCGACGGGGCCCACGTGCACGGTGACGCCGCCGGTGACGAAGATGCGGTCGAAGTGCAAAAACTCAATCGACTGGTACGCGTCTTTTGAAGCCGCCGTTTCGTAGAAAGTGCCCGCGTGCAAGGTGACCCACTCGCCAAAGTCGTAAGACGCACCCAACCGACCCGAGAGCGAATAGCCCCAATTCTTAGGAATGCGCACCGCGCCGATGGTTTGAGGTTTGGCCGCGCCGATAGAGATGCTCACCTCTTTCGGCGTCAGCGTTAGCTCGCTTACCGACTGCCAGCCTTGGTAGACGAAATCGGCGTTGATGCCCAAGTGCCGGGTGGGCTGCCAACGCACTCCGGCCTTGAATTCAAGCGGCAGGGTGAGCGCGAGCTCGGCTTCATCGCCCGACACAGTGGTGTTCAGCGCGCGCGCCGCTTCACCGAGCGCGATGCTCAATTTGCCCGCTGCCTTGATGGGCACCTGCGGGCGCAACGAAAGGCCAATCGACAAATTGTGGAGCGGTTTTACCAATGCGCCGGCGACGAGAGTGAAACCGGGCTGCCCTACCAAGTTGAGCCCCACCACCGAGTCGAAAGCGGGCGACTCATCACCTTGCCGTTTCGGCTCTGACAGGCCGCTGTAGAGCGCGCGTGAAAGCTTGAAGGTCGAGCTCACCACCTGCAGCGAAACGCCGAACATCACTTTGGGGTGCGGCGCATAAGCGATGGAAATGGTGTGAAAGAGAATCTTGATGTCGTTGCTCAAAAACGAATAGCGCTGCGGCGAAAGCTTGCGCGGGTTGCCTGTGTACTTGCCTTCGTCGTCGAAACCGACCTCGGGAAAAATATAGCGGCCCACTGACGGCGGCCCATACAACGCCCAGCCTACGGTGAGCTTGTTGCCGAACTCGCTGAAGTTGTAGCCAGCTCCGAAGAATGGCGAAATGAAGATGCCGCCTTGGTTGCTCACCGGGTTGGCGGGCGACTGAGGGTTGTTGACGTCGAAGCCGGGGTCCATGCGCCAGAACGTCACCGCGTGGTTCATCAGCTGAACGTCGGCGAGAAAATGAAAGCCACGCAGCTGCGCCAAGCCGGCGGGGTTGTGCATCGCGGCTGACATGTCATCGGCTTGGGCCACGAAGGCGCCACCTTGCAGCAGCGCTTTGGTGCCCGCCTCGCCGAAATAAAAACCGGCCGCCGACGCCACCGAAGCCGACAACCACACTGAACTCACCAGCAGACGACAAGCCCTTCGCATGCGCGCTCCCTCGGGAAATGAAGGGGGCGCACCCTAGCCGAAGGGGTGCTGAGCAGCGCAAGGCCCCAGGCTTCGAAAACGAGAGAGACTTACCGTGGCTATCAGTGTCGGGGTGGAGGAGGTGGCAGGCCCGGCCCACCAGGGCCCGAGGGCGGCGGCCCATTTGGAGAAATAGAGGGGTTGGGCTTTTTCTTCGTGGGCCCCGGTGCGAGCGGTTGCTGCCCCTGAGGAGGCGGCGGCGCGTTGCCGAAGCCGCGTTGCGGTAGCTGCTGCGCCGGTACCGGCAGCAGTTCGACTTTATGTGGCGGTGGCGCCACGTTCTTGTTGGGGTCGAACGTCTGGCGGTTATTCACGGGGGGCGGTGGTGGGTTGAACGACGGCTGGTTGGGTCGCACCTCACCGTCAGGCCGGGCGCCGGGTTGCCCAGGAGGTGGAACGTAGGTGCCCCCGGTGCGAGTGCCTCCCGAGCCACCAGAGGGCGTGCTTTGCCAACCTGAGCCCTGTGGAGGCAGAGAAGGGTTGCGGTAGCCGTTGTTGCCTGTGGGAGGTGGCGGGTTGTTGTTGGGGGGAGGCGGTTGAAAGCCGCCGCTTGCAGGGGGCAAGGAGGGGTTGCGGTAGCCGTTGTTGCCTGTGGGAGGTGGCGGGTTGTTGTTGGGGGGAGGCGGTTGAAAGCCGCCGCTTGCGGGAGGCAAGGAGGGGTTGCGGTAGCCGTTGTTGCCTGTGGGAGGTGGCGGGTTGTTGTTGGGGGGAGGCGGTTGAAAGCCGCCGCTTGCGGGAGGCAAGGTGGGGCTGCGGTAGCCGTTGTTGCCTGTGGGAGGTGGCGGGTTGTTGTTGGGGGGAGGCGGTTGAAAGCCGCCGCTTGCAGGAGGCAAGGTGGGGTTGCGGTAGCCGTTATTGCCTGTGGGAGGTGGCGGGTAGTTGTTTACTGGAGGCGGTGGCGGCAAGTTGCCCGCCGCAGAACCGTTGTTGGGTGGAGGCCCGCGGTAACCAGGAGGTGGCGGGTTGTTATTGGCCGGCGGCGGAGGCGGGGTGTTGTAGCCACGCGAAGGCGGCTGCGCATAACTGGGTACTGGCGAGGTGTGGTGAACGCCGTCGCGCTCCCAATCGCGGTGGCGGTTGTGCTCGTCGTCCCAGTCGCGGTGGCCATAGACGCGCACCCAGCCGCGGGGCTGGTGGTAGTAGCCGTACGGCGCATAGTAGGTGGTGGGCGGCACGTAGCCGCTGGGCGGCGCGTAGTAAATGCCATCAGGTGGAGCGGCGTAGCCGTTGTCACCCGTGGCGTCGTGGTACGCGTAACCGTCGTAATAGACGTAAACGCCGCGCCATTCGTCCCAATAATACGTATTGGCGCAGGGGTAACTGGGGTCGCACGCCGCCGAGTCCACCACGACTGCCCGGGTGCGGTGCCCGCGCACGTACATCGTGCAGCTCGAGGCCAGCACCGCCAGCGAAACAATGAGGAGTTGTGGGCGCATAGAGGCTTTCTGAAAAAAAGAAACCGACATCTCGGGCTTTTCGACGCTTGCCGCGCCCAGACGATTCAAAGAGGCACCCGAAGGAGAGCAATCAAACGCGCGAAACGCAAACAAAACGCGCGTACCGAAGCCGAAAAGGAAAACGTCCCACCAGCTCATCGCCAGCGAGACGTTTCTTACCGCATCACAAAATTTGGGGGCCGAAGCGCTGCTTTGACGCCGGGCTTCTGCGCGTACGAATTACGTGCATTGTCTTAAGGGCAGCCCGAGAGTTTCGTCTTTAAGTGTGTTTTTTTACCGTCTGCCGCGGCGCATCATAAGGGTGAAGAATTACGCCATTTTCCCGATGACGGGGCTGCGCTGGGCGTAAGCGAGCGCGTGCGCCACCATTTCTTCGGCGATGTTTTTACCCGTGGCCTGCTCGAGCCCTTCGAAACCGGGGCTCGAATTGAGCTCCATGATTTTCGGGCCGGTTTTTGATTCCAACATGTCGACGCCGGCGATTTCTAAGCCGATGGTGTGTGCCGCTTGCACCGCCACTTTGGCGAATTCTTCGGGCAGGCGAATGGCTTTGCCTTCTCCACCCCGGTGCAAGTTTGAACGGAACTCGCCCTTTTTTGCCTTGCGCCGCATTGCGCCCACCACGCGGTCGCCCACCACCAGCGCGCGTACGTCGCGGCCCTTCGACTCGGCGATGAACTCTTGAATAAAAATGTCTTGGTCGAGCTGCCAAAAGGTTTCGACGATGGTGCGCACTTCGGCCATGGTGGTGGCGAGCATTACGCCCACGCCTTGGGTGCCTTTGAGCAGCTTGATGATGGCAGGCAAGCCGCCCACTTCTTCGACCAACCGGGTGATGTTGGCGCCGTGGTGCGCCATCACCGTGCGAGGAATGTCTAGCCCGGCGCCGGCGAGCAATTGCAACCCGCGCAGTTTGTCTCGGCTGCGGCCGATGGCGGGTGCCTGGTTCACCACCGGCACACCCATGGTGGTGAGGTGATTGACTACCATCAACCCGTAGTTGGTGATTGACGCGCCAATGCGCGGAATAGCCACTTTCACTTCGCGCACTTCAGCGCCCCGGTAGAGCACGCGGGGGCCGTCGGGCCCCAAAATCAGGTTGCAGCGCAGGGTGTCGAGCACCAAGGCGCGGTGGTCAAACCGGCGAACCGCTTCTACCAGGCGCGACGTCGAATAGAGTGAGCGCTTTCGAGAAAGCACCGCGACCCGGTCACTTTTTTTTTGGCTCGACACGCTTCGACGCTTTCACGTTTCTTTCCTCGCGCTACGGCGAGGCAGGGTAGTAAAGAACCACCCGATGTCCATCCCCAAAGATGCTCAAGAAGAAGTGATGACGAGCCCTGGGGGCAATGCCGTCTATTTAGAAGACGTTGCCGAGCGCAATATCACCGCTACCCATACCCTGGTGGTTGAAAGCCGCACCACCTTAAAGGTGCGCAAGTGCCGGCTCACGGTGACGGGTGGGCCTGACACCGGGCGCGAAATCATTTCAGACAAAGAGCGCATTCGGGTCGGAGCCCATTCGACCAATGATTTGGTGCTCACCGAAGACCGCACCGCCAGTCGCCACCACTTCGAGATTCAGTACACCGAGAAGGGGTATTTGCTCATCGACTTGAATTCTACCAACGGTACCTACATCGACGGTCGCCGGGTAGAGCGGGTGTACTTGAGCACCGGCAACCAAATTCGTGCCGGCACCTCGACGCTTGCTTTCGCGCCCATCGACGAAGAAGTCACCGTCGAGCCCGACAAAGACGGTGTGTTGGGCGCGATGGTCGGCCAATCGGTCAAAATGCGGCAGATTTTCGGCCTCATCAAAAAAATTGCCCCGATGGACGTGTCGGTCATCGTGCAAGGCGAAACCGGTACTGGCAAAGAGCTGGTGGCCCGCGCGGTACACGAGGGCTCGAATCGTAAAAAGGGCCCCATGGTGGTGCTCGACTGCGGGGCGATTCCTCCCAACCTCATTGAGAGCGAGCTGTTTGGCCACGAAAAGGGCGCCTTCACCGGAGCCACCACTTCGCGGCCGGGCGCTTTCGAGCGCGCGCACGGCGGCACCATTTTCTTAGACGAGTTGGGCGAATTGCGGCTCGACTTGCAGCCCAAGCTTTTACGCGTGCTGGAAAACCGTGAAGTACGGCGCGTGGGCGGCAACGACGTCATCGAAATTGACGTGCGCGTCATCGCCGCCACCAACCGCGACTTGGTGAAAGAGGTGCAAGCGGGCACCTTTCGTGAAGACCTTTATTTCCGCCTCTCGGTCATCAACATTCAACTGCCGGCGTTGCGGCAGCGTCGCGACGACATACCCTTCATTTTGCGGCACGCGTTGGCTGACCCCGAAATCGTGCAGAAGCACGGGCGCAAGCGCTTCACACCCGCGGCCTTGGCCATTCTTTCGGCCTATGCGTGGCCAGGCAATGTGCGCGAGCTGATGAATGTGCTGAGCCACGTACTTACCTTTGCCGACGGCGAAGACATTGACGTTTCGCATTTGCCGGCCCGCATTCAAGGGCAGCAAAAAGAACAGCCGCTGCCTTTCAACGAGCACCTCTCATTCAAAGACGCCAAGGAGCAGCTGCTCGAGAGCTTCGAGCGTGAGTACATTGGCCAGGTGCTCAAACGGTGTGATGGCAACATTTCGCGCGCCGCCCGTGAGAGCGGTTTGCACCGCAAGTCGATTGAGCGGTTGGTGAAGAAGTACGCGCTCGATGCGCGGGCGATGAAGGTAAAGCAGTAACCTGTCGTTACAAATTCACCAGCACCACCACCATCAGCGTTACGCCCACCAGCACCAAAATCGCTCCGAAGGCGAGCCGGTTGAGCTCGTCTTTGGTCATCGTCTCGTCGGGCCGGCGGTCTAAATGCAGAATGTTCCACAGCATGTTGCTGCCCAGCACCTTGTGCTCGCGCTGGCGACGGCGGCGCTGCATCTCTTCGTCCCAGTCGTTGGGCACGTTGACCTGCCGCCCATTTATCAGCGTGCCGTCGGGGTTGAATTGTGGTTTTCCCAAGGGTGAATCGCCAAGCTGTGAAGCAGTAGAGCCGCCCACCACCACCAGCGCTGTCTCACGCGCTTGGCGCTGCACGTCGCGCGGTGTTTCGGCTTCTAACATTTGCTTCGCTGTCTGCAGGCCGGTGTTGCCGGTGGCGCGGTCTTTGAGCTGCGTGAAGCCGACTTCTTTCAAGTTGCTCAAGAATTGTTCTACCGCGGTGTCTTTTTGCGCCTTGGGTAGTTGCGGCCCAGTGGGCGGTTGAGCCACCTGGGCGCGTTGCTCTGTGGCGGGCCCCCAATTTTGGGCTTCGGGCACCCCCTTGGCCAACGCCACGAAGCGCTCGGCGTAGTGCGAGAAAAAGCCGAACAGCCGCGAGGCGCGCTGCTCTTTGGGCAGGTTGCCTTCGAGCAGCGGGCTGCGTGCGGCCACCACGTCTTTCAAAAAGCGGTTGGGCACTTCTTCGGCTTGAGTCATTTTCTTCAAGTCGGGTACCAGTTTGCTCACCGGCTTCGGAGGAGGACCCGTCAGCGTCTGGCCGGCTTCTGGTGTCTGCGCTTGCGCTTCGCCACCCTTGCCCTGCGCGGCGGTGCCTTCGCCCTTGGTTGGCGACTGGGTGGGTGCTTTCGACAGCGGTGTATTGGGAGCGCGAGCGCCTTCGCCGTGGGCAGCGCCTTCTTGGTGGGCGGCGGCTTCGCTTGGGTGGCCGTGCTGCTCAGTTTGCTCGGCGGCCTTCATCAGCCCTTCGCGCATTGCATTGCCGCGGGCGAGTGGCGTGTCGGTGTGCATTTGGCGAGAGGGGGCTTCTTCGGGGTGCCCTTCGGCGCGAAGGCCTTCGCCCCGGCGCGTGCGGCCGCCACCTTCGGCCTGGTGGTGCTCTTCACCGTGCGCGAGGTGGCCATCGCCACTGGGTTCAGTGGCGCGGGTCATGGGTGAATCGCCCCGCAGCATGCGGCCCTCGCCGTTCTCGGCGCGGAAAACGCGAATCATCTCTCGTATGGCGTGGCGCATTTCACGCCGCTCTTCGCGCCGGGCTTCTCGGTACGCGTGCCGCAGCTCACGAATTTCTTCACGGGTGATGCGGCGCTCTTCGCCGCGGGGTGGGGGCGACACGTCGCGGTTGCGCAGGGGGCTTTCGGCGGGCCGCTCGGGTGCACGGGGCTTCTCGGGGGCAGGCGCAGGCGCGGGTTTGGGCAGTTCTCTCGCTGACGGGTTGAGCAGCGTGCGCGGTGCCTCTTTCGGCGCTTCTTTGGGTGGCAAGTCGCGCAAGAGCGACTCTTTCACCTCGGCCACTTCAGAAGCAGAAGGGCGTGAAAAGACCTCAGCCTTGAGTGTCGGCTTTTCGGTTTTGTCGACTTCGCGCAGCGGCGTGCTGCGCGTGAGCCTAAAGCGGTCATCGACCATCGTTAGGCCATTCTGTTCGCGAAATGCACTTCAACGCAAAAGAGCGTGCCTTCGCCCGCGAGAGAAGAGGGTGTTGTTTCGGCTGCTTGCGCGTTCCCCTCGACCGTTCCTTCGTGGTACGCGCCGTCAAAGCCATGAGCGAGAGTGCCCCGAAAGACTACAAAGACACCCTGAACCTGCCGCAGACCGAGTTCCCCATGAAGGGGAACCTTGCCCAGCTCGAGCCGAAAATTTTAGCGCAGTGGGAAGCGCAGAAAACCTTCGCGCAGATGGTGGCGAAGAACGCGCAGGGCCCTCTCTTCGTGTTTCATGACGGGCCGCCGTACGCGAATGGGCACCTGCACGCGGGGCATGCGCTGAACAAGGTGCTCAAAGACATGGTGGTGAAGTCGCGAAACGTGGCCGGCGAGCGCGCTGATTTTGTGCCCGGGTGGGACTGCCACGGTCTGCCCATCGAGCTGGCGGTGGAAAAAAAGCTCAAAGACAAAAAAATCGACCGACGCACGCTGTCGAAAGACGCGTTTCTCGCCAAGTGCCGCGAGTACGCGCTCGAGTACATCGACATTCAGCGCAGCGAATTCAAGCGCATGGGCGTGATGGCCCGGTGGGACGCGCCGTATGCCACGCTGACTTTCGACTACGAAGCACAAGAGATTCGCGAGCTGGCGACGTTTGCGCAAAACGGTGAGCTGTACCGCCAAAAGAAGCCCGTTTATTGGTGCATCTACGACGGTACTGCGCTGGCCGAAGCTGAAGTGGAATACGACGAGCACGCTTCTCCATCGGTGTACGTGGCCTTCGACGCCGTCGATGATTTGGGTGCCAAGTGGCCGGCGCTGAAGGGCAAGAAAGTCAGCTTTGTCATCTGGACGACGACACCGTGGACACTGCCCGCCAACCTGGCCATCGCGGTGCACCCCACGTTCGAATACGTGTTTTACGAGCTGAACGGCCGGGTGCTGTGCATTGCCAAAGGGTTGCTTGCGCGGGTGTTGGCGGAAATTGCGCCTGACGAGCTGGCGGTGAAAGAAGTGAAAGTGTCGGGCGAAGCGTTCGACGCCGCGTCGCTCAAGACTCCCGCGCGTATTTTGGCCTACGCCAGCGGCGAAGAGCTGCAGGGCCTGAAGTACCAGCACGCGTTTTTAGAGCGCGTGTCGCCGGTGCTCACCGCCGAGCACGTGACGTTAGAAGCGGGTACAGGTTTGGTGCACACCGCGCCAGGCCACGGCCAAGACGACTACATTTTGGGTTTGAAAGCCGGCTTGGACATTTACAGCCCGGTGAAGAACGACGGGCGCTACGACGACACGGTGAAATTGTTCGGAGACAAGCGTGTCTTCGAAGCGAACCCGCTGGTGGTCGATTTGCTGGTTGAAAAAGGCGCGCTGCTCAACGCCAAAGACGCCACGCTGAAACACAGTTACCCGCACTGCTGGCGTTGCCATAAGCCGGTCATTTTTCGCGCCACGCACCAATGGTTCATCGCGCTCGACAAAAACGGCCTGCGACAGAAAGCGTTGGAGCAAGTCGACAAACACGTCAATTGGGTGCCGCACTGGGGCCATGACCGCATTCGCGGCATGTTGGAAACGCGGCCCGACTGGTGCATCAGCCGCCAGCGCACCTGGGGAGTGCCGATACCCATCGCGCTCTGTGAGAAGTGTGAAGAACCGGTGGTCGACGCGGGCATGATGAAGAAGGTCGCCGACGCGGTAGAAAAAGAAGGCGCCGGTGTTTGGTACCGCACGCCGGTGAGTGAATTTTTGCCCGCTGGGCATACGTGCGCAGGCTGCGGCGGCACGGAGTTTCGGCGAGAGACAGACATTCTTGATGTCTGGTTTGACTCGGCCTGTTCATTCGCGGCAGTGGCGGCGCGGCGCGACAACATGCACGTGCCGGTTGATTTGTATTTAGAAGGGTCTGACCAACACCGCGGTTGGTTTCATTCTTCACTTCTCGTCGGAGTGGGTACGCGCGGCCATGCTCCGTATCGCACCTGCTTGACGCACGGCTTCGTGGTCGACGGCAACGGCGCGAAAATGTCGAAGAGCCAGGGCAACGTGGTGGCGCCCGACGACATCATCAAGCAGTACGGCGCTGAAGTGATGCGGCTGTGGGTGGCGTCGTCTGATTACCGCGATGACGTGCGGCTCTCGAAGACGATTCTCGACGGGCTCGCCGAGGGTTACCGTAAAATTCGCAACACCGTGCGTTACGCGCTGTCGAATTTGTATGACTTCGACCCAGCGAAAGACGCGGTGCCGTTTGAGAAGTGGTCTGCGCTCGACCGCTGGGCTGACGCGCGGTTGCAAGCGCTCATCAGCACTGTGCGCGAGGCGTACCGCAAGTACGAGTTTCACCTCGTGTACCACTCGATGGTCGACTTTTGCTCGCAAGACTTGTCGGCCATCTATTTCGACATTTTGAAAGACGGGCTGTACACGTCGAAGAAGACCGGCGTGAAACGGCGTGCGGCGCAGACGGTGCTGTACCGCATCGCGCGCGAAATGTTGCTCGCGTTGGCGCCCATTACCAGCTTCACGTGTGAAGAAGCGTGGGCGTATTTGCCGGGGCAGAAGCCAAGCTCGGTGTTTTTGGCAGAATTCGGGCGTGACGCGGCGCCGCGCGATGAAGGGTTGATGAAGCGTTATGACAAGCTCTTCGCGGTGCGGGCGGCGGTGTTGCCGCTGCTCGAAGCGGCGCGGCGCGACAAGCTGATTGGCAAGTCGTTGGAAGCGAAGCTTTTGTTTTCAGGC
>JAIBBR010000218.1 GCA_019694575.1 Myxococcaceae bacterium | reverse complement strand
CTGCGGCCTCGTCAGTCCGCTCCTCGACGTGCCCAACGGCACGCCTCCGGGGCTCCTTCCTCGGGCGCCCGCCTCGCTTCGGTCTCAGCACCCTCGTGACGATCCGGTAACCTGTTCGGCGCTCTAGGGGGCGAAAGGTAGCGAGCAGCGCCGCTTCAGTATCGAGCTTGAACATGAACGAAGGCATATCGAGAATTTAGACCGTTGACGGGGGCGTCGTTCGGCTTGCCGGGTAAGACAGTGCTAAGCCCATTTGCGTGCTTCTCGCGCTCACACTCGCCGTCGCGACCGCCGCTGACGCAGGCCCCTCTGCCGAAATTGATCTGCCGGTATTGTTGGCGCGCATCGCTCAGCAGTTACCGCCGGCCACGCTGCCGTGTGGCTTCACCGAGCACACCACCGCCGAAGAACTCGACCGCCATGGCCAGCCATCGGCGCGTGAGCGTCACACGTTTCGCATCGAGCGCACCCACGACGCAGTAGAGCGACGACGAATCAGCGTCGACAACACCTTTCACCAGCTCAGCGCGCGAATTCGCCCCAAAGAAGACAGCGAGCTAACCGAAGAAGAGAAAGAGCGGCGCAAGCGAAGCTTTCGAACTCCCTTTCGCGCCGACGAGCAGCCCAGCTACCACTTTCGGCTCGGGCCTTCGAACCCAGCAGGCCAAGTGGTGGTGTACTTTACCCCGGTAGAAAAAGACGTCACCCGCCCAGAAGGTTTCGCCACGGTTGATCTCGACACAGGCAGGCTTCGCACCATTGTCTCGAAGCCCTCAAAGTTTCCGGCGTTCTTGAGCGAGCTCGATATTCGCATGGCCTTCGGCAGCACTGCCTGCGGTTGGCAGCCGACGCGCATCGAGCTCAAAGGTGAAGGCGGTTTTCTCTTCATTCGAACGCGGTTTCGCTCAACGACGACGTTGGACGAGTACGTGGCACGCGAATGAGACGTCATACGCCGGTGACGGCTCGACTGAAGCCTTCGAGAATGCCGCCCCAACCCTGCTCCGACTCGAAGGTCTTGCGAATTTCGGCAGCGTGAGCGCCAAAGCGTTCGAGATTTCTGTGCTCGAGCTCGACCCGGGTGCGCTTTTCGCCCTCGGCAATGAACTTCACCTCGACTTCGGTGACGAGGGTGCCATCGAACTGCCACAGCGCGTTGATTTGCCACGCGAGCACCAAGCGATGCGGAGGCTCGTACACCAGCACTTTGCCCCATTCACACTGGGCGCCGTCTTCGCCCACTTCATACCAGCGCCCGCCGGCGCGTGGCTCGAGCACGGCACGCTGCAAAGCCGCCTGGCCAATTTTGTGACTGCGTGGCCACCACTTGTCCAAACCTTCGGTAAAAACCTTGAACGCCCGGGCCAGCGGAGCGTTGACCACGATGGTCTTCTGCACTGACTGCACGTTTGCGTGATTCATGTGTCTTCCTCATTTTCTTCGGCGGCGCTCTTGAAAGCATCGAGCGCGTGGTCCCAAAAGCGGTCGAGATACGACCGCATGGCCGCCACTCCGCTGGGGTCGATACGGTAAAACCGGCGGGTACCGCGCTGCTCACACGTCACCAACCGCGCTTCTCGCAACACTTTGAGGTGCTGCGAAACAGCCGGCCGCGTTATCGGCAGCCCCTTTGCCAACTCTCCCACTGCCTTCGGTCGCTTCGACAGACGCTCGAAGATCGCCCGCCGCGTGGGGTCGCTCAACGCCAAAAACCGCTGCGTGTTGTTAGCCATTACTTACGTAAGCATTAACTTACTAATAACCATAACGTCAAGCGCGCGTCGCCAGCATTCAACCCGTTGAGCAGGAAGCACGGTGCGTTTTGCCTGATGTTCATTGCCCCAAGGCGCGCTTCGCCGCCAGCGCGAGAAACTGCCGCCGCTTGGGGGGCAGGCCACTGGCGAAGGTGAGGCGATGACCCGAATGCAGCTCAATCACTACTTGGGCCTTGTTGCGCGCGTCGCCGTCGCTGTCACGCCAATGCCGGTTTTCCATGCGTACGTCGCGCACTTCGCGCACCGAAAAATGCTGACGCCGCCCGATGGGGCCCACGCCGGTGAAGACCCAGCCTTCATCACCATTGAGCCTCAATTCGCAGCGGCCCGCGAGGCTATGAAAAAATGCTGCAAGCATGCCCAGGCCGACGGCGATGAACGGGGTGAGAAAGAGCCACAAGAAAATCGTCATGCCCACGCCGAGCGATGACGCTCCGTTCTTCGGCGGAAACAACCACTTTGGAATAGGCACACCGAGCAGCTTCAAGGTCGACATCGTGCTCAGCGCGACGAACACCGAGACGATGCCGTTCCAAAAAAGCGCAAAGAACAACAGCCCCAACGCACCTGCCCAGGAACGGGCGCTGGCAATGGCGACAGTAACCTCTCCGTGCTGGTGATAGCTGCAACCGCTGGGCGGCGTGTCTAAGTTGACGCTGGCTTCAAGGTTGACGTTCTGCGCCAAAGACGAAAACGGGTGCGGCACGTTGCACGCGCGGCAAAAGGCGACATCGGTAGAAACATTGACGTCTTGTTCACCAATCGACTGCTTGCACCGGGGGCATCGAACTGACGACATGCGGTGAGAGCGTAACGCAACATTTGCCACCGCCCATCTCGTTGAGCTGCTCGCGGGGCGCGGCAATTCACTGCCGACGCAGATTGTGCTTTGAGCAAGAGAGCGCCCATGCCTCGATACCGCTCTTTCGCCACTACCGCCGAGCTCGAAAAATGGCTCAAGGCACACCACGACAGTCAAACCGAGCTGTGGGTGCGCATGTTCAAGAAGGGCAGCGGCACACCGAGTGTCAATTGGGCCGAGTGTGTCGTCGCCGCGCTCTGCTGGGGGTGGATCGACGGCCAGCGCAAATCGCTCGACGACATTTCGTTCATTCAACGCCTCACTCCACGCCGCGCGAAATCGACCTGGTCAAAGAAGAACTGCGAGATTGCGCAGCGGCTCATCGACGAAGGGCGCATGCAACCTGCGGGGTTGAAGCAAGTCGAAGCGGCGCGCCAGGACGGCCGGTGGGGCAAAGCCTATGCCGGCTCTTCGAACATGGAGATTCCCGACGATTTTCTCAAAGCACTTCGCCAGAACCCGGCTGCTAAAAAGCAGTTCGCCACGCTTGATCGCCGCAATCTCTTCGCCATTTACTTTCGCCTTCATCACGCCAAGAAGCCCGAAACGCGTTTGAAGCGAATTGAGAACATGGTGGCGACACTGGGCAGCGGAAAAACGATTGTTTGAACATCGCGACAACGGTCGACCCTTCAACTGAAGATGCAGCGCGAATTGTCGTAAAGGCTTCGGCACCTTTGTGAAACCGTGCACATTA
>JAIBBR010000118.1 GCA_019694575.1 Myxococcaceae bacterium | reverse complement strand
CGTTTCTTTGAGCAGACTGTACGGTTTTGCCGCGGTGTTGATTGCGCTGGGCAGCAGCTGCACGACGCAGGGCCGCATGCTGCGTGGGGCCACGGTGCCAGCGGGCGAAATGCGCGTTTTTCCCGCCGAGCCCGAAGCAGTGTTGGCTGCGGCGACCAAGGCCGGCATTCACTTGCGGCTGCGCGTGCAGAATGAGCACAGCGCCGAACATTTTCGCCTGCTCCGAAGTGGTGTCGGCGGGTACACCTGGGGCAGCTACGTCACGCTCAACGTGCAGCGGCTACCGAGCGGCAACACCGCCTTGTGGGTAGACGAGGGTCAGGCGCTCAAAACCACGGTGCTGGCGCCGCGGGTTACCGAGGCCGTATTCACTCAAACCGCCGAGAAATTGGGTTTGTTCGAAGGGGTGGCGAGCGAAGACGAAGCACCGACGTCGCCCACAGGCTCGGTGCTGGCGTCGCTATTGGCGACCGCGGCAGGCTGGGGGCTGTTGAGCGGCAACATCGCGCTGTGGGTGCACCAGTCTCCGCAGCGGCCGGTGCCTTTGGCGGTGATGACGGCGGTGTCTTCGTTGTTGATTGTGTGGGGCCCGGGTTTCGGAGATTTGCTAAACGGCGAGTGGAAACGGTTTGTTTTCGGAGGCCTCTTTCGCCTGACGTCGCTGAACCCGCTCTTGGGGTGGCTGGGGGGCGCGGGGCCGAGCGGCGCTTCGTTGTTGCCTGGGTTTGGCTTCGTAGGGCTGATGGTGAACGACATCGTCGACGCGCAAAATGCGCCCCAGCGTTGGCGATACCGGCGCACGGCAGAACGTTTGCGCGAGCGCGGTGACGTGCCGCGTGAAATAGCGCCGTCAGAGGCGGGTTGAAGCCAGCTACTCGAGAAGGCGCATCGCGCGCAGCTCATCGACCGCGCTCGCCGAAAGACACCACAACTGCAGCATGTCTTCCCATTCTCCGAGCGAGATGATGCGAGCCACCGTGGCGTCGTCTTTGAAAAGGTCATTCAAGTTGTGAATCAACCCTTCGACTGATTCTACTGCCCACTTTTCCAACTGCTCGCCCACGCGCACGTGCAGTTCCATCGGCCGTTGCCCGCGCACGTCGAGCAATTTCAACCCGCGCGCTGCGCCGCCCATCGCCCAGGTCAGCGGGCCAAACGCCTCTTCGGGCGTCAACCGGTACGACAACGACAGGCCGCCTACCAACGCTCCGTCATGGCAAAGCGCGCGCAGATGCGTCTGTTCCGAAGGGCGCTTGAGCAGCTTTCGCTTTTTCAACGCGCTGCGCAGGCTTGCGCCATGGCTCACGGAGCTGCCTTCTTTTTCGCCTTCGATGGCGCCACGCGCTTTGGTTCTCCGTCTTGCTTCGCGTAGTGCGGAGGCCAGGGCGCATCGCCTTGGCCTTCTTTCTCGTGCCGGGCCGAAACTTCGAGCAGCCCGTCTAATGAAAACGCCTGCTCGTCAATGCCCTTGCCCAAATCGCCACGCGCTGCATAACGGGCCGGCATCGTTTTTACGGTGAAATCTTCGAGGGCAATCGACTCGAGCTCGTTCCACAAAAACGGAGCAGAGACGCAAGCGTTCGGCTTGGGGCGAATGGAGTACGCAGAGGCCACTGTGCGGTCTTTCGCATTTTGGTTGTAGTCGAGGAAAACGCCGTGCCGCTCTTCTTTCCACCACTTGCTGGTGGCGAGCGCGGGCGCTTTTCGTTCTACCTCGCGCGCCAATGCCAGCGCCGCCCGGCGGACCTCACCAAACCCCCACTTCTTCTCGATGCGCACGTTGACGTGAATGCCGCGGGAGCCAGAGGTTTTGGGAAAACCCTTCAGCCCCAACTCAGTCAGCACTTCATTGACCACCGCCGCGACTTGCTTCACCTGCGAAAACGGAACGTCGGGCCCGGGGTCTAAATCGACGCGCAATTCATCGGGGTGCTCCAAGTCGTCGGCGCGAATGGCGTGGGGGTTCAAGTCTAAGCAGCCCAAATTCACTGTCCACAACAGCGCGGCGGCGTTGTTCACCACCACTTCTTCGGCGGTGCGCCCAGAGGGAAAACTTAAGGTCACCGTATTCACGTACGGCGGCCGTGGCGTGGGCGCGCGTTTCTGAAAGAAGAACTCTTCGGCTGCTCCATGGGGGTAGCGCTTGAGCGCCATGGGGCGGTTGCGCACGCCGACCAGCGCGCCTTCAGCGACCGCCAAATAGTAATTGGCCAAATCGAGCTTGGTGAGGCCCGCTTCGGCGAAGAAAACTTTACCCGGGTTGGAAAGGCGCACTGCTTGCCCGTCCACCTGCAGCTCGATGGCCTCGCTCATGGCGGTGCGCATCGTAACGTCGAACGCGAAACCACGCTCAAAACTTGGCGAACGTGGGTGTTCATTTTTAAGGCTAAGAAGCCCAAGAGGAGGCCGCTTTGACTTCGATTCGCCCGATTCGAAAAGTGTTGTGCGCCAACCGCGGTGAAATTGCGATTCGCATTTTTCGCGCTTGCAACGAGCTGGGTATTCGCACCGTTGCCATTTACAGCGACGAAGACCGCATTCACGAGCACCGGCACAAGGCCGACGAAGCGTACTTGGTGGGGCGCGGCAAACGGCCGGTGCAGGCGTACCTCGACATCGACGAGATTCTGCAAGTCGCCAAGGCGGCGCAAGTCGACGCGATTCACCCTGGCTACGGGTTTCTCTCTGAGAACGAAGCCTTTGCCAAGGCGTGCGAGAAAGCGGGCATTCGCTTCATCGGGCCTTCTTCAGAAGTCGTCGCGCTGATGGGCGACAAAGTGCGGGCGAAAGCGCTGGCGCAAAAAGTCGGGGTGCCGGTGGTGCCCGGCATCAGCTTGAGCGGCGGCGAAGCCCAAATGTTAGAAGCCGCGCGCACGTTTGCCCAAGAGCACCGCGTGGTGCTGGTGAAAGCGGCCCACGGTGGCGGCGGCCGCGGCATGCGCGTGGTGAAGAACGCGAGCGAGTTGGAAACCGCGCTCACCGAAGCCCGGCGCGAATCGAAGCTCGCCTTCGGCAGTGAAGAGGTTTTCATCGAGAAGTACTTAGACAAAGTGCGCCACATCGAAGTGCAGATTCTTAGCGACGCGCACGGCAACCTGGTGCACCTGCACGAGCGCGACTGCTCGGTGCAGCGCCGGCATCAGAAGGTGATTGAAATTGCGCCGGCTCCGAATTTGAAACCCGAGCTGAAAGAGCGCATTTGCGCCGCGGCCTTGGCGCTGGGCAAAGGCGCTGGCTACGTGAGCGCGGGCACCGCCGAGTTTTTGGTGCATGGCGACGACTTCTATTTCATCGAGGTCAACGCGCGGCTGCAGGTGGAGCACACGGTGACTGAACAAGTCACTGGCATCGACTTGGTGCAAGCGCAAATTCGCATCGCCGAAGGTCACGCGCTGCATTCACCGCCCGTGGGTGTGCCTGCTCAAGCCGACATCGCGCCGCGCGGCTTCGCGGTGCAGTTGCGGGTGACGACTGAAGACCCGGCGAATCATTTTTTGCCTGACACCGGCACCTTGCAGGCCTGGCGGCCGGCCACCGGCTTTGGCATTCGACTCGACGGCGGCAACGGCTACGCGGGGGCGTACATTTCTCCGCACTACGACTCGATGTTGGTGAAAATCATCGCCTACGGAGCCACCTTCGACACCGCGGTCATGAAGGCGCAACGCGCGGTGCGTGAATTTCGCATTCGCGGCGTGAAGACCAACTTGCCGTTCTTAGAGAATGTGCTCAACCACGCGACGTTTGCCCGCGGCGAAACGTGGACTCGCTTCATCGACGACACGCCTGAACTGTTTCAGTTCGCGCCCAAACGTGACCGCGCCAGCAAGCTGCTGCAGTACTTGGCCGAGGTCATCGTCAACGGGCACCCCACGGTGAAAAAAGAGCAGCGCCGTTTGCGCACCGAATTCGTCGAAGCGCGTTCTCCGGTGGTGGCGAGCACGCCGCCTCCTGCGGGCACGGTGCAAATTCTGAAAGAGAAGGGCGCCCAAGGGCTTGCCCAGTGGGTGCTGGAGCAAAAACGCCCGCTGCTCACCGACACCACCATGCGCGACGCGCACCAGAGCTTGCTCGCCACGCGCATGCGCACGTACGACATTTTGAAAGTGGCGCCGGCGGTGGCGCAGCTGGCTCCCGAGTTATTCAGCTTAGAAAGTTGGGGCGGAGCGACCTTCGACACCGCGTACCGTTTCTTGAATGAAGACCCGTGGGTGCGCCTTAAGAAGTTGAAAGAAGCGTGCCCCAACATTCTGCAGCAAATGCTGCTGCGCGGCGCCAACGCCGTGGGGTACACCAGCTACCCCGACAATTTGGTCGAAGCATTCATCGACGAAGCGGCTGAAGCCGGCGTCGACGTGTTTCGCGTGTTCGACTCACTCAACGACTTGGAAAGCATGCGGGTTTCTATCAACCGCATTCGCCGCACCGGCAAAGTGGCTGAAGTGGCCATTTGCTACACCGGTGACGTCGCCAACCCCAAGCGGCCGAAATATTCGTTGCAGTACTACGCCGACTTGGCGCGCAGCATCGAAGACTCGGGCGCGCACTTCTTGTGCATCAAAGACATGGCCGGGCTGTTGCGGCCGCGCGCGGCGGGCATGTTGATTGAGAAGCTGCGCGAGGTGACGAAGCTGCCCATTCACCTGCACACCCACGACACGTCGGGCAACGGCGTGGCGATGTATTTAGAAGCGATTGACGCGGGGGTGCACATTGTCGATGTGGCGTTGGCTTCGATGGCGGGGCTCACCAGCCAACCATCGATGAACGCGCTGGTGGCGGCGTTGCGTGGCTACGGGCGCGACACGCTGATGATGAACAAGAAGCTGCAGCCGCTGGCCAATTATTGGGAAGACGTGCGCGAGTACTATTCGCCTTTCGAGTGCGGCTTAAAAAGCGCCACCAGTGAGGTGTATTTTCACGAAATTCCCGGAGGCCAGTATTCGAACCTGCGGCCGCAAGTGGCCGAGCTGGGGCTGCTTCACCGGTGGAACGAAGTAAAAGAAGCGTTTGCGTTGGTGAATTTGTTGTGCGGCGACATACCCAAAGTGACGCCGTCGTCGAAGATGGTGGGCGACTTCGCGATTTTTCTGCTCAAGAACGACTTGATGGTGCGGCGCGACACGGTCGAAGCGGCGGCCGAGGCCACCGAGCGCAAGTTGATTGAAGAAGCGCCGCGGCTCGATTTTCCCTCGAGCGTGGTGGGTTATTTTCAAGGGCACTTGGGTCAACCGCCCGGTGGTTTCCCCGAAGGGTTGCGCAAGGCAATTGTCAAAGGCCAACCAGTGGTGACGGGGCTGCCCGGTGCCAGCATGCCGCCGCTCGACATCGACGAGCGCATCGCCATGCTGTCGAAGAAAACGGGCCGGCCAGTGGCGCGGTACGAGGCGATTAGCCACGCGCTGTACCCCCGGGTGTTGGACGATTTTTTCGAGAGCCAGCGCAAATTCGAAGACGTGTCGATTTTAGACACGCCGACCTATTTCTACGGCTTGGAGCCCGGCCAAGAAGTGTGGGTTGATTTGGAGCCCGGCAAGACGCTGGTGTTGTCACTGCAGGCGGTGGGCGAGGCTGACGACAAGGGGCAGCGCACGGTGTATTTCGAGTTGAACGGCCATGGCCGGCAAGTGACGGTGACTGACCGCTCGCGTGCGCCGCGCGTGGTGGAAAGTAAAAAGGCTGACCGCGAAAATCCACTCCATGTCGGCGCGTCGATGCCGGGCACGGTCATCGCGCTGCACAAGAAGAGCGGCGAGAAAGTCGAAGTGGGCGCGCCGCTGGTGACGTTAGAGGCGATGAAGATGGAAACAGTGGTGCGCGCCACCCGCGCGGGCACGGTGAAAGAAGTGCTCTGCGCGCTCAAGGCGCCCGTGCAGTCGGGCGACTTGCTGGTGGTGTTGAATTAGGGCCCGCCACAAAATAAACGGTCCCAGATCTGCGCCGAGGCGCCCGGATGGCGAGGCGCGCGACCTAAGACTTACCAGTGGTAAGTCGCAGGGAGCGCAACGCGGACAGCCGGGATGGATCGGCGCTGATATGGAGCGTTTATTTTGTGGCGGGCCCTTAGCTCGGTCGTTTTCACTGCAGGTGTGTGAAGCCGTGCACACCTTATGTGCACCGTTTAACAAACCTCTCGCTGGAGCTTGCCGCTGCTTACTGGCACGCGCCCGCGACGCACATTTCGCCGCCGAAGAAGTCGCAGATTTGACAGTCAGCACCTGCGGCGCCGCACCCGAACGCGGTGTTGCCCGGCTGGCAGAGAATGCCGAACGCGCAGCAACCTTGGCAGTTGACGCAACCCAAGGGGAAGCCACCGTCAAAATCGAAGGGAAAGCCCGAATCGAAGCCGCCACCGCCCATGCAGGTGCCGGTGCCGGTGTCGCAGGTGCCCGCGCAAGTCTGGCATGCGGCGCCGCCAATGCCGCACTGCAAGTTCGATTGAGCCGGCACGCAGTTGGTGCCGTCGCAGCAGCCGCTGGCGCACGTCGACGCGTTGCAGGTGCCGCCGGTGCACTGGCCGTCCACGCAATGTGCGCCCGGAGTCGTCGAGCAGTCTTTGCAAATTTTGCCGTCGTTGCCGCATGCGCTGTCGTCGGTGGCGCTGCCGATGCAGTTGCCCGCCACGTCGATGCACTTGTCGTCGCAGTTGGCCGCTTTGCACGCGCCCAACGTGGTGTCGCAAACCTGGTTGGTGTTGCACGCCGCGCATTGCGCCGCGCCTTTGCCGCAGGCCGATTCGGTGATGTTGAGAATGCAAATGCCGCTTGAAGTGCAGCAGCCGTTCATGCAGTTGCTGGTGTTACAGCTGCCCGCAGAGCCGCCGCCGGTACCGCCGCCCGTCGCGCCGCCGCCTGAACCACCCCCAGTGCCGCCTCCCGAGCCGCCGCCGGTGCCGCCGTCATTCGTACCGGTGACGCATTGGCCCGCGTTGCAAATTTTGCCGGGGTTACATGCTTGGCAAGTAACCCCTTCGGTGCCGCACGCCGCGCTGTTGCTGGTGCCCGCGACGCAGTTGTTGTCGGCATCACAGCAGCCGCCGCAGTTGCTCGCGGTGCATTTCGTGGCTGGAGGTTTGGTGGTGCCGCAGGAAGAAACAGTGGCCGCCAAGAAACCCAATGAAGCGCCAATCAACCAGGCTCTGACAATCATCGAAGACTCTCTTTGTGTGGCGGAAGAAGGGCCCAAAACAGTGTTCCCCAGCCGTTTGTTTGCGCACGTCTACACACATCGCCCTGTGAAGAACAAGGGGCTGAGGGCTTGATCTTCTTGGTGCAGGTAAGCAAATTGCGCGCGCTTTTTAAGGAGGGGTGAGAAGTCAAGGCCGCCCTCTCACGCCATCACGGTTTGACCCTAAGGGGCGCGACATGAACGCATCGAAACGGTTGGGTCTGGCAGGGCTTGTGGTGTCGTGCCTGGCGGCGATGTCTGGTTGTGACTGCAAGGGCAAAGGCGTCGGCGCGAGCCAAGGCGATTTGAACGTGGTGTGGCGCGACACCGACGGGGCCGAGCGCGTCAACCGTGACGCGGAATACGATTTTGGCACTGCCTTCATCGGCGACCGCGTGGCCAAAAAGCTGCGCGTTCGCAATACCGGTGGCGGCACGTTGCGTCTGGTGGGGCTCGAAAGAATCGAAGGCGCGCCCGTCACCATCGGCGATGCAGTCGACCCCAGCGCCGCGTTCGACGTGCGCTACGTCAACGGCACCGAAGTACCGGCTTCGAACGACGCCGAGTTCGACATGTTTTTCACTCCCCGCGCGGGCCCAAACGCCACCCTGCCCACCGAGCCGTTCTGGGTGAAGCTGCTCTTGTCTTCGTCAGGCACCCGCGTCGAAGACTCCACCGCGACGATTTTGCTGCGCGGCACCGCTGAAGCGGGCGCTTGCCAAATTCCCCATGAGCTCGACTTTGGCCCCACCCCCATTGGTGAAACATTCACTCTCGAAATTCCTCTGCGCAACCCGGGCAGCATCGACGCCCAGGGTTTCGTGGGCGCTTTGATGGGCGCCGACGCCGCTTCATTTGGCGTCAGCCCGCACGGCAGCCTCGACGTCGCCGCTTTTGCAACAGGCACGGTGAAAGTCACGTTTTCTCCCACTGAACAGCGCGATTACACCGCTCAAGTGCACGTCAAGGGAGTGGGCGAGTGCCCTGAAGGCACCGTGACGATAAAGGGGTCGGGCACGGTCGACGTGCTGACGTGGACTCCGCCCGAAATCGACTACCGCTACGTCAGTCTCAACGTCGAAGCGCCGGGCTACGTCACTTTCACCAACCGCAGCAACGTGCCCATCACCTTGACCCAAGTCGTCACCAACCGCGCGAGCGACTTTGCGTACATGCCGCCCATGGGCAGCCCGGCGCCGACGTCATTCGTGGTGCCGGCGGGTGAGAGCCAGCTCAAAGTCATTTGCAAACCGCAGACGTTGGGGCCCAAGAGCGCGACGCTGAGCTTCAAGACCGGGCTCGTCAACAAGCCCATGGGCACGGTGAACCTCAAGTGCTTTGGCGGTGGCCCGAAAATCAACGTCACGCCGCGGCCCACACTGTCGTTCGGCCGGGTGGGTTTTTTTCCCGGGCAAACGCAACCGGTGGTGCGCCGCATTTCTATTGCCAACAACGGTACCCAGCCCAACCCGCCCGACATTCGCGGCAACTTGCATTTGGGCCAAGTGACGAGCGCTGGTTTGGGGCAGCCTCCGTTGATTCGCCTGGTGCCGCTCAACCCCAACACTGCGTCTGACGAGTTTCAGATTGGCAACCCGGTGGGTTACGACTCGGCGAAGGGCATCGAAGCCATCGCCGGGCGCAACGTCATTGACTTGCCGGTGAAGCTGATTCCCAAGTCGCTGGGCGTCAAAGAAGCTGAGCTGACGCTCTATTCGAATGACCCGGTTGAGCCGGCAATTACGGTGAAGCTCACCGCCGACGCGCAAGAGTTACCGCCCTGTACCGTCAGCGTGACTCCCGGGCAGTTGAACTTCGGCCTGGTGACGCCGCCCACCTACAAAGAGCTGCCGGTGGCGATTAAAAACCTAAGCCAAACCGCGGGTGAAACTTGCTACCTGTCGTCGCTCGACTTGGCGCCGGGCACCGACGCCGCGTACTCCATTATCGGCGGGCCGATTGACTCGAAAGAGCTGCAGCCGCAAGAAATACTCAATGTGGTGATTCGCGTATCGCCGCAAGGCGCGGTGCCCACTGGCGTCACCCCGGTGACCGGTACGCTGGTTTTCAACGTCAGCTCGCCCACCATGCCGCAATATTCAGTGCCGCTGTCGACGGCAGTGGGCCCTTCGTGCTTGGCCGTGGCGCCCGACGTGCTCGATTTCGGCACGGTGAAAAAAGACTGCAACTCGTCGACGAAGACGTTCAACATTTACAACGTGTGCACCACCCCGGTGGTGTTGCGCGGCTTCACGGTGCTGGCCGCGGCCGGAGAACCCGCGGGTGGCCCCAACTGCCCGGGTTCAGCCCCATGCCCCGAATTTCACCTGGTCTCGACGCCCGCGGTACCGATGACGGGTTTGAACTTGCCGCCCGGGGGAGCACCGGTGCCGTTTCAAGCCAAGTACCACCCGATTAATTTCGGGCCCGACAGCGGCGCCATTTCTATCGACGTGGTGCAGTCGGGGCAGAGCGTGACGTACTTGGTGAGCTTGAGCGGCAACGGCGACGCCACCGGCATGCAGACCGACACCTTCGTACAAGACTTGAAGCCGAAGGCCGACATTTTGATGGTTGTCGACGACTCTTGCTCGATGGCCGACAAGCAAATGTCGATGTCGACCAACTTTCAGTCGTTCATTCAGTACGCCGCCAACGCGGGTGTCGACTGGCAAATGGGCATTACCACCACCTCTGACGACGAATGTTTTGCCGGCTTTCCTTGCATTCCGCAAATGACCCAAGGCGGCAAGCTGCTGGGCGACGTCAACAACCCCAAAGTGCTGACCCCGCTCACGACGCAAGTCGAGTCGAAGTTCTCGGCCAAAGTAAAAGTGGGCACCTCGGGCAGTGGAGCCGAACAAGGCTTCAGCGCGGCGCTCAAGGCACTGACGCCGCCTTTGATTACCGGAGGCAACGCCGGGCTTTTGCGGCCTGACGCCAACCTGGCCATCGTGGTGGTGACTGACGCGAGCGACCAATCGCCGCAGCCCTACGCGTATTACAAAAACCGCTTGCTCAACATTAAGGGCTTCAACCGCGCCAACATGTTTACCTTCAACATCATTGGCCCCTTCTTGCCCTCGAGCCCGTCGGGTTGCGAGTACGACGTCGACTACGACGCCACCAGCTACGGGTTAATGGCCACCGACACCAACGGCGTAAAAGACGAAATCTGTACGCCCGACTGGGCCACCAAGTTGAAAGACTTGGGCAAGACGGCGTTCGGTTACCGCACCACCTTCTTCTTGAATGCACAGCCTGACTTGGCGGGCGGCAAGGTGCTCGAGGTGAAAATTGACGGCACCCCAGTGCCCGGCGCCGACTGGCACTACGACGCAGCCACCAATTCGGTGGCCTTCTCGTCGATGAAGGCGCCGCAGCCCGGCCAGACGTTGACGGTGACGTACTTCACGCTGTGCCAGTAGCAAGGTGAAAAAGCGCCGCTACTCTTTGGGTAGCGCGCGCAAAATCGCCTTGCCGTCTTTAATCACCACCTTGAAGTCGACGGTCGAGGCTTTGTGCTGTTTGAGCAGGTCAGGCACTTGTTTCTTTAAAGTATTCGCCACCGCGTCGAAGGTGATTTTCGAGGTGTCTTCATTGCAGCGCTTTTTCGCCATGACGTACGCGTCGTAAATCGCTTTGATTTTCTGCTCTGACAAGCCGCCAGCGGGGCCTGCGCCGGCGGCGGCGCGCGCGGGAGGCACCGGCAGCTTGTGGGTGGCGACGCCCATGGGCGCGGTGGCCTTGGGCAGGGGGGGAGGGGGAGGCACGGGCACGGGCGCGGGGGCAATGGCCGGCGCGGGCTCGGGTGCTTTTTCAGCCGGCTTTTCGACGCGTTTGCTCGAGTGAAGCTTGGCCTTGAAGAGGTCGCGCTTGTACGTGCCGGCCTCGATTTCCATCAGGGTGCGTTGCCACAGCCGCTCGTAGGTGAGGTACTTGTTGTACAGGCTCTGCACGCGAAACTTCACCGCGGTCTGCCGCACCACCGTATTGCGCAGCTGCACCAGGCGGCGCTTTAGGGTGTCGTGTTTTTCAGTGGGAGGCCGCCGCTCGACGCCGAGAAAGTACTGCTCGAAGGCCACCCGTAAAGCCGAAAGCTCGCCTTCGAGCTCTTCGACGACGGTGAGCACCTGGTCTGAATCACCCAGGGTCTTCTTATCGAGCGACTTGCGGTCGACTGCTTCGGGCACCGCCTGAACTTAGCCTAAAGGTTCATTGGGCGTTGGCTTTGAGTGGGGGCTTTAGGTGGCAGGTATCGCACTTAGGTCTACGCTGGGTTGCGCGCGCAGGCCTTGAATGCCGCGGGCAACGATGACTGCTCCCAAGGCGAAGAGGCACAAAGAGATGAATTGGCTGATAGAAATGTTGTACCAGGCCTCGAGCGAAACCCACGATTCCAGCCCGGGCGAAATGTCTTTCAGCAGGCCGTGCAAGGTGCCGCGCTCGACGTCACCGCGAAACAGTTCAACGCTGCTGCGCAGAATGGCGTACGCCATGAGGTAAATGCCGAAGATTTGCCCGTGAAAGCGCCGCACGCCCCGCAGCGCGAGCAAGCCGGTAAACAACACGATTTGCCCGAACGATTCGTAGAGCTGGGTGGGGTGTACCGGCAGGGTGTGGCCGTGCTCGGCCACCCATTGCGAAATGCGCACCGCGCCCGCCACCGGCTCATGCAGAATTTGCCCGGTGCTTTCGATGACCCACCGGGTTTCTTCGCGGGCCACCATTGACGAGTAGGCCAAGCTGGGCGTGCCTGGGCTGTTGCCGAACAAATCTTTCACCGCTGCACCGGGAAACTCCACTGCCAAGGGGTGCCCATGGGGAGCCACCTTGCCCCAGCAGCAACCGGCCGAGAAGCAGCCCAACCGACCGAACGCCTGCCCCAGTGAAACAGTGGGCGCCATGATGTCGGCGAGCCGCAAAAACGTGATGTCGTATTTTTTGCAGTACCCATAAACGGTGGCCGACGCGGCGATGAGGCCTCCGTAAAACACCAGGCCCCCCGAGGGAAACTGCTTGTAGTTGACGATGTTGTAGAGCAGCACCGAGCCGCCCACGCCGCTGATGAAAACGTAGAACGACAGGTCGAACATTTGGTCGCGCTTGCGCTCGCCTTCAGCTCCTGGCCATTCGCGTCGGCACAGCCAGCCCGCCACGGTGACCGCCGAAAGAAAGCCGGTGCCCAGCATCACCCCATACGTGTGAATGGGAATGCCCTCTTTGCGCGCGTACAAAATGGCGGCCACGATGACCGCCAGCCCAATGACGCCATGGGTGAGAGCGCGGCTCTTGCGCTCTGCGTCGGTGGGCATGGCGTACGCGCCGGTTTTCTTGTCGAGTGGCCCGTGCGCGCCTCTCCAGCCTGAATAAATGACGTAGGCCCAGAGCGCCGCGGCGACAGAGAACAGCACCACCTGCGAGGCCACATCGGCCATTGAAAATCTGTAGAGAACGGGAATCATGTCGCTTTCACCTCTTCTTCTCTTTACGAACGAATGAGTCCACCACCAACAGGCCAACCCCGACGCATATTGCGGTGTCAGCCACATTGAAAGAAGGCCAGGCCACTTTGTCGAACCAATGCGCCTCGAGAAAGTCGATGACGAAGCCGCGCGCCAGTCGGTCAATGTAGTTGCCGACGGCACCTCCGAGCACCAGGGGCAGCCCCCACAGCGCCCATTTCTCTTGGGGGTCTTTGCCCGTGAGCTTGGTGTAGAAAAACCCAATCAAAAACACCGCGCCCACCGAGACGACGTGAAAGAGCGGCCCGCGCAGGTGCTCAGGTAAATTGCGAAAGAGGCCAAAGGCGGCGCCCGGGTTTTCGGCGTAGCGCAGCCGAAAGAAGTGCTCTGACAGCGTGATGGAGCGCTTGGGTCGGTAATGAAAACCGTCGAAACCGACTTGCGGTTCATCTGAGAAATAACGTGAAAGTTTGGCGCTCAAACTGGTGTCGCCGTCGAGCGCGGTCGTCAATTCGGCCAGCACCGTGTACTTCGTCAGGTGGTCAACCGCCAACACCGTCAAGGTCACCCCGACGAGCAGCGCGTATTTTCGAGAAAGCACTTTGACTCAAAGCGTCTACCATCTTTGGTCGTGAAACGACGACTGTTCACCCGCCGAGCTCTCGCCCTCGCTCTCGGAGTGGGAATGGTGGGTTTTGGCGCCCGGTTGGGTCATCGCCGGTTGGCGCGCCCGGCGGCACCCGAAGGGCCCCTTTCTGACGCCGCGCTGAAGCTGATTGAAGAAGCCTGGGCCGGGCTCAACCCCGCGAAAGTGTTAGACACGCATGTGCACATCGTCGGCAATGGCGCGGGTGGCACCGGCTGCTTCGTGTCGATGCGCATGCGCAGCTGGTCAAGCCCGCGGGAGTATTTGAAGTACACGCTTTACGAAACCGCAGGCGGCGTCGAAGAGACTGAAAAATGCGACGCGCAGTATGTCGACCGGTTGGTGTCGTTGCTGCGAAACCAGAAGCCGCATGGTCGCGCGCTGATTTTCGCTTTCGACCAATTTCACGATGAGCAGGGCAAGCCAGTGAAAGAAGCGTCCGAATTTTTTACTCCCAATGATTACGTGCTCGGTTTGGCAAAGAAGTACCCCGAGCTCTTCGTGGCCTGCGCGTCGATTCACCCCTATCGCGCCGACGCGGTCGAAGCGTTGGAGTCGGCGGTTGCGCAAGGCGCGGTGGCCGTGAAGTGGCTGCCCAACGCGATGAACATTCACCCCGGCAACGCGAAGTGCGACGCGTTTTATGAAGCGCTGAAACGTTTGCAGGTGCCGCTCATCACCCACGCCGGTGAAGAGAAAGCGGTGCACGCTGAAGCGTTGCAACGGTTGGGAAACCCGCTGTACTTGCGCCGGCCGCTGGAGCACGGCGTCACGGTGGTGGTGGCCCACTGCGCCGCGCTGGGGCAAAACCCTGATGTAGACATGGGGCAAAGCGAGCCGCCTCAGGTCGACAACTTCGCGCTCTTTTTGCGGCTGATGAACGAGCCGACATGGAATGGGCTGCTCTATGGAGACGTGTCAGCGCTCACCCTGGTCAACCGCGTGGGCGAGCCGCTCAAGCGCGTGCTGTGTGACGGCGCCCTGCAGAAACGGCTCATCAACGGCAGTGACTACCCGCTGCCCGCCATCAACGTGTTGATGCAGACGGGCGTCGTCGCCAAGAAGGGGTTTCTCACCGCCGTGCAGCGCGACGTGCTCAATGAAATCGACCGGCATGACCCGTTTCTCTTCGACTTCGTGATGAAGCGCTGCCTGCGGTGGCAGCAAGACGGTGTCAGCCACCGTTTTGCCGACGAGATGTTCATGGTGCGGCCCGACGTTTTCCCGCGATTAAGGGTTTGAGACAGGTAGTGCAAGGTAGGTCTGCCGCTGACGAGCGTCACCTGGGCAGAGTGAGCTACAGTCGCAAAGCGTGTGGTGGATCTCCGTTCGCGGACAAAGCATGTGGCCGATTTTGAAAGACGGCGACCGCATTCAAGTCACTCCGTGTACCGGCAAGCCCCCTGTCGGCGAGTTGATAGTGGCGCGAGTACCTTCGGGCATTTTGGTGCACCGGGTGTTGAGGGTGAGTGACGACAGCGTGGTGATGGCGGGTGACAACAGCCGAGCCGAAGACGCTCCGGTGGCCTTGGCGCACGTCGCGGGTGTCGTCTCGTTGGTTGAGCGCAACGGCAAAACGTTCGTGCCCGAAGCGTCGCGGCCGCGGTTGCCGGGCCCGCTGTTGCGTTTGGCGCGGCGCACCTTGGGCGCGGTAGAGCGGCGGTGGAGCGCGCGATGAAAGTCGAAGCAGCCAGCGTGTGTGCCCGGCAACCCGCGGCGGCCTTTCACCGCTTTGGCGACGACACCGTGGTTTTAGACGCGACGGGTACCCAACTGCGTGGGCTCAACGCAACGGGAGCCCGGGTGTGGGAAATGCTCGACGGGCAAAAAACATTGCGGCAAATCGCCGAAACGTTGGCCGCCGAATTTCATGCGCCCGTGGGCCAAGTCGAAAACGAAATTACTGCCTTCGCCGCGCAGCTCGCGCAAAAGCAGTTGATAACCATTAAGGCCCCCTGATGACCGCCGCCACAAGCTGGATTGCCGAAGCCAACGGTGCTCTTATTCTTCACGTTTCACTCCGAAAGCCACTGGCCTCATGAACGAACCGGTTCTCTCAAAAAGCGCTGCACCTGCCGCGATGCCGAAAGAAGTACCCGTGCGCGCGTGGGAACCACCGGCCATCGTTTGGGAGCACCCCTTTGTCGCTTTGGCGCAAGTGTCTGAGCCGCCGTGTATTCCCGGGCAAGACCCGCGCTGCACGCCGTGACGCCGTTCTGCCGCTGCGAGCGCATTTCACCCGTTTAACCGCTTTGTCTCTGAGCTAGGGTCAGCCATTGCTATGCCGACTCCGCTTCTGGTCGTCGACGACAACAAAGAGCTTTTGGCGCTCTTGACTCAGCTCTTCGAAGAGGCCGGTTACCGGGTTCTCGGGGCTTCTAAAGGCAAGACTGCGCTCGAACTGGTGCGCGATGAAAAGCCGGTGGCGGCGGTCATCGACTTGTTGTTGCCCGACATGATGGGCTTTCAGCTCGCCGACGGGCTGCGCCTGCAGTACCCCGAATTACCGATGGTTTTCGTCACCGGCGTTTTCAAGGGAGGCAAGCACGCGCTCGAAGCCCGGCAGAAGTACAAGTCGTCGCATTATTTCGAGAAGCCTTTCGACGCGCAAAAACTGCTCGCCGCGCTCAGGCAAGTGGCCCCGCCGCCCGCGCCGCCCGCGGTGAAGACCGACGAATTCGAAGTTGAGCTCGACTTCGACGTAGAAGATGACGGCGACACGCCCGACGCCATGGAGCTGACGGGCAAAATTCGCGTCACCGGAGGGGGCAACATCAGCGCTGAGTTGCGCGGCGCCGACTTGAAGGCCGCCGGAGGAAAAACCAGTGCGCTGGCTGGCTCGCGGCCGGTGCCCGCCGCGAAGAGCGCCGCCGGTGCTCCGCATCAACCGGCGCGCCAAGGCAACTTGGGCGATAGCCTGCCGGGGCTGATCAACGCTTTTTATCTGGCGAAAGAAACCGGCGAGTTGGGCGTGCAGCGCGGCAAGGTGAAAAAAGTCGTCTACTTCGAAGCCGGTCACCCGGTGTTTGCGCTCTCGAATTTGGCGGCAGACCGGTTTGGCCAATTCTTGGTGCGCGTCGGCAAAATCAAAGCCGAGCAACTGCAAGACGCGGCGGTGGTGGCGGCCTCTTCGAAGCGGCGCACGGGCGATGTGCTGGTAGAGCGTGGTCTGCTCAAAGACACCGAGCGGCTCTATTACGTGGGGCAGCAGGTGAAGGCCATTATCTATTCAATTTTCGGTTGGGAAGACGGCAACTACCAAGTGTCGTTCAAAGAGAAGGCGCGGGCCGAGAGCATCAAGCTCGACGTGCACCCGGGCAACCTCATCATTCGCGGCGTCAAAAAGCTGTACAAAGCCGAGCGGCTGGTGCGCCTGGCGCCTCCGTGGCAGCGGCTCATTCCCTCGCAGCAGCCCGCGTACCAACTGCAAGACTTGGCGTTAGAAAAGTGGGAAGCCGAGCTGCTCACCAAAGTCGACGGCAACCGTTCAAACGCCGAGCTGCACCGTTTGAGTGGCGGCAAGCCCGAGCACCTGGTGCAGGCGTTTTTGGTGTCGATGACAGGGCTCTCGATTTTGGAAGTGCGGGAATAGGGCACCTTTTTTTGCAGCGGCCAGCCGTGTAAGGCGTCTCTCCTGATGAGGGACACAATGGAACCGAACTACTTTGAAGATCCTCAAGGGCGTTTTCGCCTGCGCTTGCCGTCGACCTGGGCAGTCAGCGTCGATGACGTGGGCACGGTGATGATTGCCAACACCAACCACCCCAAGGGCATGGTGAAGCTTTCTTTTTTGGCGATGCGCCCGTTGGCTGGCGTGAGCCGCGTCGAAGCGTGGAAGGCGCTCCGTGAATTTCCCCACGAAGTCGACAACCACGGCCGCGGGCAAACCGCCAAGTCGTGGACCGTGAGCCATGGCCTCACCATGGCGATGGTGACGTACGTCTATAACGCCGCGCTGGGCCACTTGGAGCGCAAGTCGGCAGACCAAATTTTAGACTCGCTTGAAATTGCCGCCCGGCCCGTGCCCAGCGCCGCGTCGCTGCCGACCGCGAGCCGTTGGTTTTCACGCATTTTTGGCCGGTAGTTA
>JAIBBR010000117.1 GCA_019694575.1 Myxococcaceae bacterium | reverse complement strand
GCCGCCTTCGCTCGCTGCGCTCGCTTCGGCGGGGCGACCACTACCCACGCGCATCATCAACGGCTACAATACGTCCGCCGCCATCGGCGTCGACATCAACCGTGTCTACGAGATCGGATCAGGCCTAAAGTGCCGGCGCGAATCATCTCCTGCGCCAGTCCGTCTTCGAGACGGGCGGTTTTAACGGCCTTAAGGATTCCATCGACTCGAGCTTTTTCATTTCCAACAATGTCTGACATTTTATTTTCCTTGCGAATGTTTGAACGAAAGTGGGCCTCAGCATCGGCGCCCATTGAAACTGCAGAAATTTCCATCGGCATCCAAGACACCGCGCGAAGAGTCGGCGGATCGCCTCCGAGGTCTTCCCATTCGTCAACGCGATAGCCGACGCTGACGTTTTTTATGATGCCCTCGGCCACGCGCTGGAAAATCTTCTCGGCCTCGGGATCGCTGGCGAAACGCACTCTCGCGAGCCCTTTGTCACCGTCAAGCCAAGCACGCTCTACGACGCCGATGACGTTATTCACGTCGCTGCCGTCGTGGTTCACCAACAGAGGAGCGGTGCCCGAGTTCAGTCGTTCCAGCTGCACGTGGGCAGGATCTAAACTGAGTTCTTCATAATAATTGCCGTCCCACCCCGTACGGAGCACCTTTGCGCCCGTCGTCCAAACAACCTCGGCAGTGCGCTTTTCAGCGTCGACAGACGAGCCAGTGAAGCTCGCCTTTCGAACAACCACCTGTCCCGAAGCGAGGAGTTTTCTTGACGCCATTCAAAACATATCGCCCGCTTCGATTCGACATATCAAATGTCTAGTTTGACATTGCTATGTCTAAGTATCCGGTCGAACTGCTTTGTCGATTTCGGCATCCGCCGAAAGTCGGCCGCGCGCACCGCCTCTCGAACAAGCCGAACGACATCAGCCAGCGCGTTTAGTTCAACACGCTCACCGCGCACTATTGCGCGGAGTACTTTGGCCCGATGGTTGATTGAGCCACTGACAAGTTCTCCAGCTGCCCGGAGTAAGCGGTCACGTTCGGCCAGGGGGGCTGCATGTTTCTCGAGCAGAGAAATTGCTTCGTTGATAAGCGCCGGTGCGCGGTCACCAGAGCGCAAACGCTCGACAACTCCCGCCGGCGTCACGACTTGGACCACCGCTCGGCGACGTCCATATCGGGCTGGGCCAATGGTTTTCGGGGAACGGCGACGGGCTCTGTTTTCAATGGGGGCGGGGCAGGCACTGCTTTCGTTTCCGCGGGAGCGGGCGGTGCGTCGCTGGCCGGGGCTGGGGCGGCGGTGGGCGGCGGAGCCAATCGCGTCTCAACTACGGGTGCGCCCGGCAGCGAGGCCCGAGCGCGCAGTCTGCTTGAAAACGCGGGCACAAAAACCCCGTTAACTTCGACGAGTGAATCGGCTCTCATCGCCGGCTCTTTTTCAGCCGGTGGAGCCGGCGGAAACAGCCGCTGCGCGTTGCGGGTTATTGTCAGCAAGTCCGACGCGGAACCCTCGACGGCCAGCTGAAGCGTGTATCTGGCCCAGGCTCGGACTAAAAATTTCGGCACATCGGCTTGTCTGTTTGCGAATGTGAATTGGGTCGCCAGGTGGTCACACGTTTTGTTGAGCAACTCTTGCCCTTGGGTGGAAAGTTCCCAATCGTGGGTTCGAATGAATCGATTTGCGTATTCGATCAAATCAATGTTGAGCGACCCGGAATATCGCTTTTCGTCGGCGGTAAGTTGTTCACCCTCAAGATACTGGAGCCATCCGCTAGATGCCGCTTGCTCAAGCCTTCGCTGCACGGGGCCAGCGTTTTTGAGCGTCGGCTGCCCGTCGACTTCAATCTCGGGAAAATTTTTCGCGTCGCCCTCCCAGGCTCGGCGCGCGGCGCGTTGCTCCGGCGTTTCGTTCGAAATTAAATCGAGGTCGGGGGTGGGCTCCGCGGCGCCCTTGCGGGCGAGTTCAAGCGCTTCTTTCAACGACAGTTTGACGATTTCCATACGTGCTTTCAATTCAGTGAGGCGGGGTTAAGGGTAAAAGTTTTTCTCGCGGTGCCAGTGCCGAACTCGCCGGCGTCGTGCTCGAGTGTTGCGCGGTCGACAGTCGGATCCGATGCGCCAACGGCGACGGTTTTCGCGAGCGTGTTGACCGCGGCGGTGAAAAACAGCGACACCTGAAAATCGGTCGGCGCGTGGCCGAGCGCGGTCGCTGTTTCGATGAATGCTGCGCGTGCCTGCTGGGCCAGGTGCTCGACGAGCGCGACGTATTCTAGCGGGAGTTCACCAGATTCGGTTTTCAAGGGTTCACCTCGGGTACGGCAACGTGTTTGCGTTCTGAGAGTTCCGTGAGCGCTTCGCGGATCAACGCGTCGAGCGTCGCCAGTTGGCCGACCGTCAAATCAGGCTGCACTTGTTTTGCCCGAGTCGGAATCGCCAGGAGGTGCGTTCGCACCGCCGAGAATTCAGCGATAAGCCCCGCTTCGATTTCCGCCGCTGGAATGAGCTCACCGCGCTTTTTCGCCAGCTCGTCTTCGCGTAAATCCGCCAATGCGATTTCCTTCCGGCGCCGCGCATCGGCCAGGGTTTCGCCGGAGTCGCTGCCCGCGGGTTTCGATTCCGCGCGGGCAGCCATCGGTGCGGGGCCTTGCGAGTTCGATGACGCCAGCCAGGTGGCGCGCAATCGCTCGACGTCGCGCTCGTCGGCGGGGATTCGACCGCTGGCGCGTGACTCTTGGAAACTCGAAAGCGACACACCCAATGCTTTCGCAAGTGCTCGATCTGACTTACTTTTCGGCATTTTTCACTACTCCTTTGGACAACTGACCTAATTTTTTCGAGGGGTTAACAACAGGGATTCCGCGCTCAGCGCACCCGCAGGTGGGTAGGACATGTGGGAGAACCTAAGCCTATGGGGGTACATGTAGGACATAGTAAAATCAAGTACTTATCTAATCATCATCCAAACCCTCAATCGTTGCCTGGAGAAGCTTGGCGCGGTGATCGCGCGCGCGCTCAGCGGCCTCCAGACGATTAAGTTCTTTGCCAGCGTGCGCCCATGCCTCTCGAGCCAAGGCTACGGTGCCTGCATCAGTACACGGCTCGCCCGCGTCTCGAATTTTCCGTTGAACGTAATCGCGTGCAATGCGCTCGCGGATTTGGCGGCGCTGCCAGGCTCGCCACTCGGCCCACTGTTCTGGCGACGAATCAAAACGGGGCTCAGGGGGATAGCGAACTAAATTATTTTTTATTTCAGACATAATATTTAAATACCCCTCAATGTTTGTGTTTTGGTTGGACGCGGTTGGAGCGGTTACTGCGGTTGATTTTGGTCCGGTCTCTAAAAGATGCATGACTACCTTCTGTGACAAATCTCAGGAATGGGCTTGGAATGAACCGCTGAAACCGCTTGAACCGCAGGTGTCGACCCACCAACGTGAGGCGTGCCCGTGGGAATCGGTCTCACCGTTCAATTGAAGTCCGTTGACGATGCGACCGCGGTGCCGTGACAGCCACTTCCCAAGGGTGCGTGCGTCTGGGCGCCCATGGTTCGAGGCCACTGCGTTGATGGCCTCCATGAAGTCGGGCGCCGAGGTCTGGCTGAGCAGCTCGGCGGCGGTCTTGGCTATCGAGCGTCCCGTGCCGACGCGCTGGCTCCAAGTCACCAGAACGGCGCGCAGAAATCCGAGTATAGGATCCTCGGCGCGTGCACTCTCCTGGGTTTCGCAAGGGTCTGAATAGCCCAGCCATACGAGTGCGCTGCGCACGGTGTCTGACCAGCCCTCAAAGCTCGCGAGCCGCGGTAATGGGTTCGGCCGACCGGCCGCGGCATAGGCTGCCACCACCGTGAGCGCGTCGGCGACGTAGCGCCCCCGGTTGGCGAGCACCATGTCGAATGGGTTGCCTTTGAACTGGCGCAGCTCTGGGCGCTCAAGGTTCGCATCAAGACGAGCAAGGACAACCCGGCGGGTGACGTCGCCCAACAGGGTGAGGTTGTTTCCAGTAGCAAATATCGACGCCCGCGATTCGATTCGGACGAGTTCGGACTTGCCGAGGACGCGCACCTCGACAATCGGCCGCTCGATTGCTTGAGAAAGGGCATCTCCACCAAAACCAATGGTCAAGTTGTCGACGTTCATCAAGGGTTGACCGGCGATGAGAGCCGCCCCAACCCGTTTCTCGAGTTCCACTTCGTCACGAGGTGCGGTGAGCACCGGACATCGCTGACCAATGGCAACTGCGGCCACCACGTCGAACAGGTAGCTTTTCCCCGTCCCTGGAGTGGACGCGGACACGGCATGCGCCGGTGCCACCGCGAAGGCGCCGCGCGCGACGGCGGTAAGCAGCGCGTCGAGTGCGACAGAACGACTCGGCGGGTCGGTAAATGGAAATTCGGCGAAAAGGTTGTCGATGCGGGCAATGCTTTGCTCAGCAGCGGCTCGTGTCACTTCGACCGGGGGGATTTGTAGGGGCTCTGCGAGAAGCAGGCCCGTCTCAGAGTCGTACCCTGGTTCCCATAGAATGCTGCCATCTGGCCGCAACGTCGGTGTAGTGATGACCCCAGCGATACGCGGGAATTTTCGCTCGCCATCGCGGGAGAGAATCACGTTGGCGAGCGCGGAAGGAGGATCGACATCGACAGCCCCCTTCTTGCGCGCGTCCCATTTCTGAAATCGAATTTCCCGTGACATTCGGTCGACGAGGTCAACGGCTTGGACCTCTCGAAGCCTGGGCACCTTGGTGCGGCGGCCATGTGCCGCGGGCACTTCGTCGATTATCGGTCGAACGAGGAATGGGCCGCGTTGGTATAGCTGCACACCGGCGTCAACGAGCGCCGATTCTGCCTCGCTAGCAAGCTCGGAGAGTTTACCGGCTACGATTTGAATCGTAGGTCGCGGCGCACGACGGCGTTTACAGCCATACGCCGGCGCGCGCTCACGTTCTCGGCGGCCCATACGCAGTTTCGTAGAGAGGTCGTCTTCAGCCCATGGGGGTTGGCACGTTTCGTTCCACTCGAGGAATAGCGGCCAGGCTTCTTCGTCAGTGAGTGCGAAGTCATGAACAAGGGTTGCAGCGGCAATGAAAGTGTGCTCGTCGCCGCCCTCGCCCTCGATGGCCGGGCCATGCGCGATTAACGCCGCTGCCGCATCACCTAAAACTTCGGGCGTCGCGGGCGGGAATATCCGTCTTGTGGATATCTCCGTTTTATCCCGCTCTGGGGGTTTCGGCCTTAAGAGCTCAAGCAACCACTCAGGCGCCGGGGCAATGTCGACGTCCCACGGGGCGTTAACCCACCGGTACTCACCCACGGGCGTACGCGATGGGGCGACGACGATTTGCCCGCCCTCGCCGCGAATATCGAGTCCTGGGCCTAGCTTTCCGGCGCTGTTTCGTACTGGGAAGTCAGGCAGGGCGAATAAGTAGTGGGAGCCACCGCTTGCAGTGCGCGCTTCGACCGTTCGCGGAAGCGGGGGGAGTTTCGCTAGCGTTGCCGGCCCGCCGTTCTTTACATCGACGTCGAGAACGAAGAAGCCCGATTTCGCCCCGGTTGCTATGCCGATGTTCGCAGTTGGGTATTTCTCGACCCACTGCTGTACAACTTCGAGGTCTGACGTAGCGGCCTCTGGCCAATTGGCCAAAATAGGGCGCTTGCCGTTCGGCTCGTCGGGTAGAACCGCCCACCCGTTTTGCGCGTATAGTAAGGCGGCTTTCATCGGGCCCGAGGTTGGCCCCGTGGCGTCGCTTGGTGTATTTTTGATGTCTGGCATTCGATTTCTCGGAATCGGGTGTTTGGGCCGGGACCGTCGCGGGTCACCGGCCCTTCGTTTTTTTAGAGCGACGCTGATTCGCAGGCAGACATGTAGCGCTGCAGCTCACCGCCACTGATGAATGTCCGGTGGCCGTCCTTGGTGACGTTGAGTCGACCTTCAGAAATGCGCACGTAAAGGGCCGCTCTGCTTAGCTTCAACAAATCACACGCGTCTTGGACGGTGTTTCGTAGTTCGATTTTGGTGGCGCGGGGGCGTTCGGCTTTCGAAACAGGGTCGTTCATTTCCAGTCCTTGCGAGCAGGTTCTAGAAACAGGAATACGCCCGCGGACAATCGCCCGGGAGATGGACATTAAATGGGGCTATTTCTTCGACCGGGACCGCGCCAAGCCCACGATCTCGGCCCATGGCGTGTTCGGGTCTATCGCTCCGACTTCGGCGTCGGTGAGGTGCTTCGCGACGAACTTTCGTGCGGCTCGTGAGGGTGCGAGGGCATCAGCAAACCCGGTGGTAAAGGCTCGACCGCTCTCGGTACCGAATAGTCGTTTGAGCCGGCGCCGAATGGCATCAACGCTCATGTTGAAGTACAGCGCCGCGGCGCGTTTTGCTGCCTTCCAGCTTTCTCCGTGCTCGATGCAAATGCGGAGGACCGTTACGAGGTCATCAACTGTGTCTTTCTTCCCTCCGCGCAGAGTCTTCACTTTGTCGTAGAGCGGCTGGCGGAAATAACCGGCGGTTTTCTCAACGCGCGGGCGCCCACGTTTTCGTTTGGTTGAGGCCGTCATGCCCCACCCCGCTCTGCCGTCACGAGTTTCTCATCCCACCACAGCGCGAGCGCGATACGATCCGTCAGGCGTTCGCCGCGGTCGTAGGCGCGAACGATCTCCGTGTCGTGGACGTGGTCGAGCGCCATTTCTACCGCGTCCCGGTCAAAGCCGTTGTCCCTAGCGAGCGTGGCCAGTGCAGCACGCCAACCGTGCGGAGAGTGTTTCTTCGCGAAACCCAATGTCACGCGGTACGCCTTTTCGATGCTCTCGTGGGAGATGAACTCGGCGTCACCCTGAATCGCCGGGAATACGTACCCCGCCCCACTGCTCGTCGCTCGCCACTCGCGGATCTCGGCCGTAATCGTCGGGCCAAGAATAACGACGTGGTCGTGCCAGCGGTCTTTCATTTTCATCTTCCGCCGAGGAATCACCCACCGCGGCGGATTCGAATCGAGATCGAATTCTTTCCACTCGGCCGAGACGATGTTGCCCATGCGAGCAGCGGTGAACGCGACGAGCCGGTGCGCCACGTACACCGCGCGCGAGAGGTTTGCGGCTTTCGCCTTGCGCAGCAGGTCTCCCAGCTCTGGCCACGTGACGAGCGCCGCCCGTCGACCTTTCAAAGCACGACGTGAGATGACTTCCCGTGCGGCGTCCGCAGGGTTGTCACCCTCGTATTTCCCCTGCGCGGCTGCCAGCCGAAACACGCCTTCGAGAATCTGCCGTGTCTTTCGCGCGGTGTCGGGCCGGTCGTCGAGTCGTTCCACCACGTCAGCGACGAGTTTCTTATTCTTGGCCAGCTCGCTAACTGGAATCGCCCCGATGTATTTCAGCACGTGGCGGCCGAGGGTTTCACTCACGGTCTTGTAGTGGGAAGCGCTCCAACCCATCTTACGCTTCGCGAGCCACGCTTCAGCGCACTCCGAGAAGGTATTCCCTGACGCGGCAACAGCCTCAGCGCGACCAACGCGCCTGGCCATCACCGGGTCTCGGTTTTCTCGCAGCATCGCCCGCGCTGCGGTACGCGCTTCACGAGCAGCCTTGGTTCCGATCTCGGGGTAATGACCAATCGTGAAGAGACGATCCTTCCCGGCGAACCGATACCGCAGGCGCCACACGGCGCTCCCCGCGTCAGTCACCTGGAGAAAAAGGCCATCACCGTCAAACAGCTTTTTAGGCGTGCGGTTTGGGTTGCGAATCCACGCTTTGATCTCGAACTCGCGAAGCTTGTTCGTACCCCCAACCATTCTTGCCTTTCCCGGTTCGAAACATTTCGTTACCCCGGAACATACCCCACACTACACAGACATGGGTATACATGGCAAGACACAGGAAGACCCACAAAGACTTGGTTTTATTATAATTTTGTGACTTTATAGACGGTATTGAACACGCAAAGACACCGTGAGATACTTTCTACATGGAGGCGGTGGGAATCGAACCCACGTCCGAAAGCCTTCTGCCGTACGGCACTACGTGCGTAGTCCGCGATCAATTTAAGTCTTCATCATTTCCACGGACGAAAAAGATGAAGACCGGTCTCAGTCAAAGCTCTCGTCGATGACGAACTGAGCGTCGTCACCCACCAGCCCGCTAAATGACGGTCTGGCCCCAGCTCACAGGCAGAAACCAGGCAGACCGTGCACTGCAACGGTTATTAAGCCGCGAGTGCAAGCTCAACGTTGTCGTTGGCTTTTGTGTTTTTTGCTCACGTGTATTTACGAGCGTCATGAGCACGCTCGGCACGCGTCGTAAGGCGTCAATGCCCCCGTCGAAACCAGGTCGCCCCCGAAATGTCAAAGAACCAAAAGCGTTACCCAACAACTCTCCTAACACAGGTCACAAGCGCTCGCCTTCCCCAAGCGCGGTGTTACATCGAAGGTACGCATGTTTCCCATTGGCGATGATCTCCCGATGCTCCGACGGCCGTGGGCCACTTACGGTCTTCTACTCACCCTGCTCGCTGTTTGGGTGCTCTTCCAAGGCGCGGGCTTAAACCATGAATGGCTCGCCGCCACCGCCTGCAACTGGGGCATGTTGCCCGGCGAAATCACCCACCTCGCCAAAATCGGCACCGGGTTTCAAGTCGGCCCCGAAGCGTATTGCTTGGTCGACAACTCGCCGAACAACGTGCTCACGCCATTGACTTCGATGTTCTTGCACGGCAGCTGGGGTCACCTGCTTTCCAACAGCCTCTTTCTCTACGTCTTCGGCAAATCAGTTGAAGACAGCATGGGCCGCGTTCGCTTCATCGCGCTCTATTTGCTCTGCGGTCTTGCTGCGGCGGCCGCGCATATCGCCGTCGACCCTTCTTCCCCCATTCCCACCGTCGGAGCCTCAGGGGCCATCGCCGGCATGCTCGGCACATATTTAGGGCTGTACCCTCGCGCCCGCGTGCGCATGCTGTTCATCTTTTTCTTTCTCATTCGCGTCTTCTCGCTGCCCGCGTTCTTCGTACTGCTCTGGTGGGCGGGCATGCAGGTGCTCGGAGGGCTGCCGCAACTCACCTCGCTCAACCCCGAAGTTTCTGCGGGTATCGCCTTCTGGGCCCACGTCGGAGGTTTCGTCGCCGGGCTACTGCTCGCCTGGCTCTTTGCTGATCGCCAAAAAGTAGAACGCCGGCGCGCCTGGCGTCGGCAATACGCATAGGCCATTTCATCGTGGGGCCTCGAGACTGTGCTGTTGGGTCATCAAGCCCCTTTGAGCCACCACCCGTTGCGCTACATTGAGGGCCGGTATCAATGACCGACCGTGTCGAACATGCCGTGGTTTTCGGCTCAGCTGTCGAAGGCTTCGTCAAGAGCCTTCGCAGCCCTCTTGCACCCCATGTGTTGCAAGAATTTGCTCGGCTGGGCATCGATCTCGAGCAACCCGCTCCCGCCTACGCACTTGAAAACTGGGAAACGGCGATGCGCTTCACTGCCAACGATCTGTACGGCTCGCTGCCCGATGACGAGCGCTACCGTCAATTGGGCCGCGACTTCATCAAGGGCTACATACAGACGGCGTTCGGTAAAGCAGCCCTCGCCTTTACCCGCATCATCGGGCCTCGGCGCACGCTGCAACGCATGAGCAACAATTTTCGCTCGGCAGCCAACTACATCGGCTGCGAAGCCAGCGACCTTCGCGAACGCCACGTCGAGCTCCGCACGTGGATGCTGCCCCAATTTCTACCGTATTGGCGCAACCGCCCTACCTTCTTCGTGCATTACCGCCACGGAGTGCTCGAAGAAATGATGGCCCAACAAAGCGTCGAGGCGCGGGTCGAAACCTTGAGCTATCAGCCTGAAGATCAGACGGCGCGCTACAGCGTCACCTGGTGAATCACCATCAGCGGTAGTGTCTTTTGAAGTGGCCGCCTGGCACCGGGCCGGTGCGATGCACTGGTTGCCCCGGTCCGGGAACCGGCACCACCATCACCGGCCCACCGCCGTGCCCATGACGCCGCCAATGCCGGTAATGGCCCACCTGGTAACGAAGCAACTTCGGGTGCACGTAGCGGCGATCAACCACCACCCAATGCCCGTCGTGGCGCCGGGTGCGAAACCAAGAATTGTCGCGCCGGGTCCAATACCAGCCGTCGACGAAAAACACCTCATCGTCGTAGTCTTCGACCACTTGCACTCCGGGTTCCACCACCACCAACGGAGGAGGCGCCGGAAACACAATCGTCGGCAGCGGAATGCCCACTTGCATCTGCACATTCACTTGCGCGCTCGCGGAAGTTCCCACCAGCGCCGCTGCAACCATCAATGCCTTAACCATCGTTTAGGCCTCCTGGTGATGCGTGCGTTTGAAATCACCATAGCCAACATGGTGTAGGTGCTCCAAACACTCAACGCCCTGAGATCAGGGACAATTTTTACGGGCTTTGCTAAGGCCGCGTCATGTTGAACGCTGCCCTTCTTTCACTATTCATCGCCGCCGCGCCCACTTCGGGCGAAGAAAAACCACTCTTTCCGTACCCGATGACCACCACCACGCTGCCCAACGGCTTGACGGTGACGCGCGTGCCTTTCAAGTCGCCGGGCCTGGTCGCTTATTACACAGTGGTGCGGGTCGGCTCTCGCAACGAAGTCGAAAGCGGTCATACCGGCTTCGCGCACTTCTTCGAGCACGTGATGTTCAAGGGCACCCAGAAGTGGCCCGAAGGCACCCGCGACGCCCTGGTCGGCAAGCTCGGCTTTAGCGAGAACGCGTTCACCAGCGACGACGTCACCGTGTACCACGTAAACGGGCCCAGCGCTTCGCTCGACACATTGATTGAGCTCGAGGCCGACCGTTTCATGCACCTCGAATATTCTGAGTCGACGTTTCAGACCGAAGCCAAGGCAGTGCTCGGCGAATACCACAAGAACGCAGCCAGCCCAGGTTTGAAAATCGAGGAGCAATTGCTCGCGACTGCGTTCACCCAACACCCCTATCGACACACCACGCTCGGGTTTTACGACGACATCAAGGCGATGCCGACGCGGTACGCGTATTCGAAAGAGTTCTTCAAGCGCTGGTACACGCCTGACAACGTTTACCTGTTCATCGTCGGCGAGTTCGACGACGCGGCGGCGATGAAGACGATCGAAAAGAACTACGGCCCGTGGCAAGGCAAAGCCGCGGGCGTCGCAATTCCTCCCGAGCCGGCGCAAACGAGCCCCCGTAGCACCACGGTGACCTGGTCCACTCCCACCCTGCCCCGCCACGAAATGTACTGGCATACGCCGCAAGCAACGCTGAAAGACAAAAACGGGCCGATTCAAGAAGTGCTCGGCGCTTATCTCGCTGGGCCCACGTCGCCGCTCTACAAGTCGTTGGTGCTCGAAAAGCAACTCTGCGAATCGGTCGGGCCCGATTATTTCATGCACCGCGACCCGCACCTTTTCGGGCTTACCGCAAAGCTGAAAGACGAAAAATACCGGCTCAACGTGCAAGTGGCCATGCTGAACGCAGTGGCCGAAGTGGCGAAGGGTAAAATCGACACAGGCCGACTGGCGGCGATCAAAGACAACGTGAAGTACGGCGTGCTGATGGGGTTAGAAACCCAAAACGATGTCGCGCTTCAGCTGGCATACACCGCCGGCATCTTGGGAGCACCGCAGGCGTTCGACACCTATTACAGCATGGTCGACAAAGTGACCGCCGCCGACTTGAGCCATTTCGCCAAGCAATACCTGGTCGACTCGCAACGCACCAACTTGGTTTTCAATGTGCAAGTCGCTGACGGAAAGAAGGCACCATGATTCGCATTTCGTTCTGCATCGCAGCGGCGCTGCTCGGCGCATGTGCCACCACTCAACCGGCGACCCCTCCCGCGGACGACGTGCTCGAAGGGGTAGGCCTGCCTGAGCGCGCGCCGGCCGTGAAGCCTGCCGACCGACCTGTGCCGACCGCGATGCCGATCACCGTGAAGGCATTGCGCAAGCCTCCGCCGATGACAATTGTGTCGTTACCGGTGCCAAACAAGCCCATCGTCAGCATTCGGTTGGTGTTCCGCGCAGGTGCCATCGACGACCCGGCAGGAAAAGAAGGCCTCACCTCGCTCACCACCGAGCTGATGTCGCAAGGCGGTACCGCGTCGCTCACCGCGTCGCAGTTGCTCGACGCGCTGTTCCCCATGGCGGCCGAGCTCGAAGCGAGCACCGAAAAAGAATTCACCGTGTTCACCGGCCGCGTGCACCGCGACAAGCTGCCCGCGTTCTTGAAAATCTTCACCGAGGTGTTGCTCAAGCCCCGCTGGGACCCCAAAGAATTCGCCCGGCTCAAGGCGCAAACCCGTAACCATGTCACCCATTGGCTGCGAGGTGAGAACGACGAAGAGCTGGGCAAAATAGGGCTCGACGCGCTGCTTTACCCCGGGCACCCATACCGCCATTACAACAGTGGAACAGTGGCAGGTATCGACGCCATCACCCTCGACGACGTGAAGGCCCAGGCCAAGCGGGTCTTCACCCAAGACCGGTTGGTGGTCGGCCTCGCGGGTGCCACCGACGCAGCACTCGAGAGCCAAGTGAAAATGGCGCTGGCCAAGTTGCCCGCTACGGGCGCCGCTTTGATCGAATTGCCTGAGGCTCCCGGCGTGCGCGGCAAAACGCTGATTTTGAAAAAAGACGCGCTCTCGACCGCGATTTCGATGGGCTTTTCGACACCTTTGCGCCGCGATGACCCCGACTATTACGCGGTGGCCTTCGCCATGTCGTACTTGGGAGAGCACCGGCAATTTCACGGTGTTCTCTTCACCGAGCTGCGCGAGAAACGCGGCCTGAACTATGGAGACTACGCGTACGTCGAGCACTACCGACAGGCCGGCGAAAATGCCCCTCGCAACAACATGGCGCGTACCAGCCAAGACATGTCGATTTGGGTTCGCCCCGTCGAGCCGCAGAACGCCGTCTTCGCCACCCGCGGCACGCTCTACTTTTTGAATGAAATGCTGAACAAGCCCATTCCGAAAGAGAACTTCGAAACAGCGCGTGGGTTTCTCACCGGGGCCACGCGCTTGTGGGAACAGACCGATCAACGGCGGCTCGGCTACGCCATCGACGCGCTCTTTTACGGCACGCCCAATTTCTTGGAAGACTACCGCAACGCCATGGCCACGCTCACGCCCGAGCAAATGCAGGCCGCCATGCGCAAGTACGTCGACGCCGGCAATTTGAATTTCGTCTTCGTGGCGAAAGATGCCGAAGCGCTCAAGGTTGCGCTCACCACCCAGGCGCCGACGATGATGAGCTACCCCACCCCGAAAGACGAGGCAGTGCTGAAAACCGACAAGGCCATTTCAGCGTACCCACTGCCGATGCACCCCTCACTGATTGAGATCGTCGACGCCCAGTCTTTCATGGAAAAGTAGGCCCAGGTACGCCTACGAAAGGTTTAGGCGCACCACGGGCCAGGCTATAAGGGCCTTGGGGGCAACACACTTTTGGGCTGATGAAGAGAACCGCGCACGCACTTTGGCTCTTCGGGTTGCTGCTGACGGCTTCGGCCGAGGCCGCGGTAAGCCCTTTCACGCGCGGGTTTGACACGGTACCGCTGAAAATCACCCCCACCCGTTACGCCGGTTTGATTCTCGATGGCGCTGAAATGCCGCTCGTCGGCTCGATGTCGTTCGCCGCCGTGCTCGATGGGAACGTCAGCATCATGGCGCTCAAGCTCGGGCATGACTACCTGGGCCAGCTGATACCCTTTCGCATCGACGCGCGGTTGCAAGCGACCTACCAGTTGCTCAGTTGGTTAGAGCTCTCAGGCGAATTGCCCTTCACCGTCGGGCAAATTCAAAATTTTGGGTTGCTTGCAGACAACGGTTTTCCTCAAACCGCTCCCGCTCCCGGTGGTATCGGTGACTTGCGCTTCTTGGGCCGTCTGCAAGCGCTGAACCCGCGCTCGGCGATCTTCGGCTTGGCGGGAGTGCTCGAGGTGCGGCTACCCACCGGCGACGGCAACAGCTTCATGGGCGACGCGGGGTTGGTCTTCGCTCCCCGCTTCGTGGCCGAGAAATCATTTGGCCCGCTGAAAATTCTCGGCAACCTGGGTTGGAAGCTGCGCACGTACCCCGGGCAATTTCTGAATTTGTACGTCGGCCAAGAATTCACCTTCGGTGCCGGCGCGCAATGGGAGCTGCCCGATTACGGCCGTTTCACGCAGAACACCGCGCTCTTCGAAATCAACATGTCGACTGCCGCCGAGGCACCCTTCACGCTTGCTTACGCCGACGCGATGAAGACACCGCTCGAAGCGATGATCGGCTTTCGCAGCACCTTCAATGACACGATGTCGTTTCAGCTCGCGCTCGGCCGTGGCTTGGCGGGGCAAACCGGTTATGGCCGCGAAGCGTTTCGCTTTGTGCTCGGCTTCCGCTACGCATTTGACACGGCTCCCGATGGCGACAACGACGGCGTGCCCGACAAGGTCGACCGGTGCCCCACCGAGCCTGAAACCGTCAACGGCGTCGACGATGCCGACGGTTGCCCCGACTACGCGCCTGACAGCGACGGCGACGGCACGCCCGACAACAAAGACGGCTGCGTGTACGAGCCAGGCCCGCAAGAATACGACGGTTGCCCCGACCGCGACGGCGATCAAATTCCCGACAATGTCGACAAGTGTCCCGACGAGTTCGGCGTGCCTGAACGTGAAGGCTGCCCGGCGCCTCCTGACGAGCCCCAAGTGGTGCTCGAGTCAGACCGCATTCGGGTGAACAACAACGTTCTGTTTGAAACGGCGCAGGCGATTATTCAGCCGCAGTCGTTCAGCATGCTCGACGGCGTGGCCAAGGTGCTGCGCGACAACCCCGACGTCGGCCCGGTGCTGATTGAAGGCCACACTGACAACCGAGGCAGCCGCCCCTACAATTTAGATCTCTCGCAGCGCCGCGCGAAGGCGGTTGAAAATTACTTTGTCTCGAAAGGCATTCACCGCAAGCGGCTGCGCAGCCAGGGCTTCGGGTTTGATCGCCCGGTGGCCACCAACGAAACGCCGCTCGGCCGTGCCAAGAACCGTCGCACCGATTTTCGCCTGGTTGACGAAGACAGCCCCTCTGAGGAGAGTGAAACGCCACCCGCAGCCCCTACGCCGGCGTCGCCCGCGGCAGAAGCTGCCACACCGGTGTCGCCTGCGCCCGCCCCACCACCCGCGGTCGATGGGGGTACGCCAGCCCCTTAATCGGCTCGCGCAGCCAAGGCGTCATCGAGCCATTGGCGCACCCGTGCTTCAGTCACTGACCCCGACGCGCTCGCCCGTACGTGGCCGTCTTTTCCCACCACATAAAGCGTGGGCAGAAATTGAACGCCGTAGCTCACTGACATGTCGTCGTTGCCGAAAGCGAGGTACGGCTTCAAGCCGGGCACGCGCTGGGTAATGAATTCTTCGACCGCGGAGAAGGCGTGTTCAGGGTCATCTTGATTCACCGCCACGAAGCGCACGCCCTTCGCTTCATATTCTTGCGCCACCTTGACCAGCCACGGCATCTCTTCGACGCAGGGCCCGCACCAGGTAGCCCAGAAGTCGATCATCAGCACTTGGCCCTTGAACTGCTCGAGCGTCAGCTTGCCCTTCGAAGGCGTCTCTATTTGAAACGCAGGAGCGGCTTTGCCTTTGGCCACCGTGGTTTCTTGCGCGTCTTTCACGCCCAAATAGAGCGCGCCAAGAAGCAGCAGGCCGACCAGCACACCAGTCGCTTTGTCGGCCACGTTGAAACGCGAAGAACTTTGCACCTGGTCGCCCACTTTAGACGAGAACCCGGTGAATCGCTTTGAGCACCCGGCGCGTCAAAAAACGACTGGCGTCAGTGGCGCCCAACACCCGCGCGGCCGCTGGCCCGCAGGCGTAGTAGCCCGCCACGAGCTGACGCCCCCACCACCGTGGCAGCAGCTGGCGGTCTCGAAATGCCCGAAACGCCTCGAGCTCTACTGCGCCCTCACCGAAGGCCATCGTGGCAATGAAGCACATCGAGCCGGGTTGTACCCACAGCAGCCGATCATTCGACAGGTTGCTCACCGCTTTCAAGTCGCGCGAAGCGCCATAAACGAATGCGAGCAGGTCTCCCCGGGCCGCGGGCAATTCACCTTCGACCAATGAATCGAAATCGAGCCGTGAAGGCAAACCACCCGGCTCTTCGAGCCGAAACGAAAACCGCCGGCGGCCTCGGCCCAACGGCTTGGCTTCGAATGAGCGCACTTCAGCCAAGTAGGCCTCGAAAGCGACTTTGCACCGGCGGCAACGCAGCGCATGACGCGCCGCGCGGGCCGAAACGTCGAACACGTCTTTCTCGCGGCAAGCCGGGCACGGCAGCACCACTTGCAGCGCATTGGCAGGGCGGCCGTCATAGCGCGATTCACCTGCCGACTTGTCGAACACCGGGCGCAGCACTTCGTCGCTGTGTGACCACGCGCGGCGGTGAGTGCCGGCTTCTTTCTCGCGTTGCAGCGCGCCCAGCCACGCCTGCTCGGCGGTCTCGAGATGCCCATTCAAGGTCAGTGTCAGCGCACGCACGTGGCCTTCGAGCGCTTGCTCCCAAATGACGAGCGAGCTGTCAGCCTCGAGCTGAAGAATGCGCGCCCAGAGCAGCTGCGCCTCGGTCAACAACGTCGAGGTCTCTCTCAATTGAGGGTCGTCTTTACGCCGGTAAGCAGGAGGCTCAGGCACCCGCTCGAAGAAGTCGCGCAAGTCGGCTTTGAGTTGCTCGGCAGCGAGATCAGCCAAGTCGACGCGAGGCAGCGTCGAACGCACCGCCTTCGCCTTCTCTTTGACGTCGCTGACGTTCATCAGTCGAGCATTACGCGCCGTATCTATTTGAATTTCAAACCTTTACGACGACGCCTCGGGTTGAAAGTTGCTGAAAAAAGAAGCCCATGTAGGAATTGTGGCTACATTTCGCGTTGTTGGTTTCAGCAACTGATGAAAGGGACATTCACCATGGGTGCATTGCGAACAACGGTGTGGACGCTGGGGGCAATTGGCTTCGGCATTTTTTTGGCCCGCTTTTCTATTGGCGGCAAGACGCTCGTAGAGCGCGGTGAGGCCGCATGGCGAGGCCATTCGGGCCCGGCGCAAGTCGAAAAAGTGAAAGAGAAAATCAGCGACACGGTCGACGACGCCAAAATGGCAATCAAAGCCAAGCTCGAGAATCAGCCGGTCGAAAGCCACTCTGAAAAAGACCGCGAGGCGGTGAACAAGTTGGTCGCCAAACGGGGAACGAAATAGCCCAGGTCAGCGTTTGAGCAGCCGCTGCATATGCTCGAACGCCGACAACCACTGCCCTGCTTCACGCTGCGACAAGTTCGCGCGGGTGAGCATGCGCGAAAGGTCTTTCACGGTGTGCTGGGGCGCCTGCGGGTTTAAAAATTCAGCGCGCAACAGC
>JAIBBR010000116.1 GCA_019694575.1 Myxococcaceae bacterium | reverse complement strand
CAGGTGGGGCAGGGCTTGTCTGAGAAAAACTTCATGTAGTACTGCCGCATCGACTCAGACGCGGTGGTCTTGAAGCTGCGCATCAGCTTGTTGACCAAGCCTTCCCATTCCATTTTCCACCGGCCGCCCTCACCCCACTTCATGGTGAACGACTTGCCTTGCGAGCCGTAAAGCACGACGTCGCGCTCGCGCTCGCTCAAGTCTTTCCACTGGGTGTCGAGGTCGATTTTGAACGCTTTCGAAAGCTGCTCGACCAAGTCTGCCGTCCACCCTTCGCCCTTGGCCATGCCCGACGCCCACACTTCGACTGCGCCTTCGCGAATGGTGCGCGTCTTGTCGGGAATAATCAGGTCGGCGTCCATCTCGGGGCGGGTGCCCAGGCCGTTGCACTCGGTGCACATGCCGAGCGGGTTGTTGAACGAGAATGACGCCGGCGTCAGCTCGGGGAACGAAAGGCCGCAATGGTGACACGCGTTGAGCTCGCTGAAAGTGCGGTCGGCCGTGCGTGCTCCGGTTTCATCGGTGATGATCAGCACTCCCTTGCCTTCTTTGAGCGCTGATTCTACCGAGTCGGTCAACCGGGCCTTCAAATCGCCCTTCAACACCAAGCGGTCGATAATCAGTTCGATGTCGTGCTTCGATTTTTTATCGAGCTCGACGCGCTCTTCGAGGCCCAGCACTTTGCCGTCGACACGCGCCCGGGTGAAGCCGCGTTTCTGCGCGTCGACGAGCAGATCTTTGTGCTCGCCTTTACGGTTCGTCACGATGGGAGCCAGCACCTGCACTTTCGTGCCGGCGGGTGCTTTCAGAATCTCTTCGACTATCTGCTGCGCGCTCTGCTTGCCGACTTTGCGGCCACAGTTGTGGCAGTGCTGCACGCCGATGGAGGCGTATAAAACGCGCAGGTAGTCGTGTATCTCAGTGACAGTGCCCACCGTAGACCGCGGGTTGTTCGACGCCGCTTTTTGCTCGATAGAAATGGTGGGCGACAGACCGCGCAGCGTGTCGTACTTGGGCTTTTCCATCTGGCCCAAAAACTGGCGCGCATAACTCGAAAGCGACTCGACGTAACGGCGCTGGCCTTCGGCGTAGAGCGTGTCGAAAGCGAGTGAGCTTTTGCCGGAACCAGAGACGCCAGTGAAGACCACGAGCTGCTTTTTGGGAATGTCGATGGTGACGCCTTTGAGGTTGTGCTCGCGGGCGCCGCGGACCGAAATGAAATCGGGTTCAGACATAGGGTAAGTGCTTTAACAGGAACGTTTGTTCAGTGAATGAAAAATCACCAAGAGACAGCGTGTAACGCCGAAGCGTGAAAGTCGCCAGCCCCTGCTGCTACGGAGCGACGAACAGCGCGCGGGCTTTCTCGACGCGTTTTCTTGAGAGCTCCACGCCAATGGCCTCAAGGCCCATGTTGTTGGCGACGGCCAGCACCGTGCCCATGCCGCAAAATGGGTCGAGCACAGTGCTGCATGTCGTCTCGGCTTTGATGAAGGTGCACGCGGCGCGGCACGCCTCGACGCCCATCGCCCGGCTCCATGGCATTTCACCCAGACGCGGCAGCACGTCGGCGGTCGAGCGGCCTGGCTCCAAGCGCAGCGACTTCGAGAAGCACAGCAAGTGGGCGTACGCTGGTCGACCGAAGGTGGCTGTACCCGCGGGCGCCCGGCACACCACTTTGTGCCAGAGCAGCGCCGCTTCGGCCTGTTCTGCTCCGCGTTGGCACAAGTAGCCCTTGTCGACCCAGGTGCCTTCGCGCTTCACGTCGGTTTGAAAAAAGATGGCCACACTCTTTGCATGCACCGCGTTGATCAACCGCGCGGTGGTGGCTGAAAACCATTCACGCCAGGCTTCAAAGCCCATCGACGGCAGCTCTGAGCTATCGGGCAACGACGTGACGATGGCGACCGACGGAGGCAACGCGTTGCTCGCCAACCATTGAAACGCATCGGCGCAATGCACCTCGCGCTTGGGGCGGGGCTTCGCTTCATCTTCATGCGCCTGAAAAGAAATGGAGTTAGACATGGCGCCGAAGCACTGGTTTTCGATCTCGCTTAAGGCACGGTGATGGTGAAGTTGAATGCCCACGCCGGGTGGGTGCGCGCTTGCGCCGTCGGCACGCTGGTGAGCTTTATTTCTTTGCCGCTCTTTGCACTGGAGGGCATTTTAAAAGTCCACTCGGTGAGACGCGGCTTGATGGTTTGCTTGGCGATTTGCACGCCTTGGCCGGGCGATGCCGTAAAGGCGTTGATGTTGCGAAGTGGAGTGCCTTTGACGCGAAAGATCAGTGAATCGCCGGCGTTCAGCGTGAAGGTCTGGTTGGCCAGTTTCTCGCCTGGCTTCGCCAGCTGACCCAGAAATTGGCGGGTCGTAGCGCGTTTACCTGTGGAACCGGGCAGAAGGCTGGCAGGGCGGCGAAAGGTGACTTGCATGGTGTTCTCTGGGCCCACTTTTAGCTGCAGCGCGCGGTGCGCTCAAACAATGGCTCTTGCTCTTCAGCACACCTGAAGTGCAGTAACTTTCGTGGACATGAAATTGACCGCTTGCCTCGGTGTGTGTGTGGCGTTGTCGTTGTCATGCAGCTCGGCTCCTGGGAGTGACGGAGGTAGCGGGGGCGGCGAAGCCTCTGGAGGCGGCATGGGAACAGGGGGTGGAAGCGCAGCGGGAGGGGGAATGGGTCTGGGTGGCGGTGCGGCCACGGGCGGCGGCGACAACATGGGAGGTGGCATGGGCACGGGTGGAGGCACGGCGATGCCGACGGCGGGAGTGCCTTCGGTACGCAGCCCGACGGAGCCTGCGGTGGGGCGCGGTGAAATGGTGTGGGGCACCGCTGAAAAGTACAACCGGTATTACACGCAGAAGGCCTGGCAGCCGACGAAGACGGTTTATGTGAGTACCAACGGCACGGGTGATGGCTCGACCCCGTTTGTGCCGACGTCAGTGGCAAATGGTTTGTCGCAGGCCACCGCGGGCACGAAGGTGATTTTTCAGGCCGGCACGTACGATGGTTGCTTCGAAATCGATGACACAGGCGGCGGTACGTATGACGCGCCGGTGGTGTTGTACGGCGAGCGCGACATGGTGGGCACGCTGCTGGTCAAAATCAACTGCTGCAATACCGGGCGCCGTACCTGCTTCAATTTGGAGGCGTCGAATTATGTCGCAATCGACGGCTTCGAGTTGATGGGGGGTGACTATGGTGTGCGCGCGGTGGGCGCCGACTACCCCGCGGCGGCGCACCAGAAGGGCATCGCGGTGCTCAATTGCGACGGGCATGATCAGAACAAAGACCCGTTCTTCACTGGGCAGTCTGATTGGTACGTGATTGAGAAAACCAGCGCTCACGGCGCCGGTGCAGGTGATGGCCACGGCATCTATTTGTCGAACGGCAGTGACTACAATATCGCTCGCCTGAATGAGCTGTGGAGCAACCACAGCGCCGACTTTCAGATCAACGCCGACCCCGCTTCTACGTGTGCCGATGTGAACGTGCCGTACGATGACCCTCAATGCGACGGCGATGCTTCGATGGCGCTGGGGCAGGGCGCCAGTGACTACATGCTGGTAGAGGGGAACTTTTTTCACCACGGCGATGCGCAGGGAGCGAATTTCACCTCGGTGCGCAAGAGCATGGTGCGCAACAATATTTTCGCGTTCTACGCGCGGCATGGGGTGAGCTTTTGGCAAGAGACCGCGAATCCCAAGCTGGGCTCGTCTGATAACTGGGTGATGCACAATTTGTTCGTGACTGATCAGCCGAACCGGCAAGCGGTGCAGTTCATCGTCGATTCAACCCGCAATGTGTTTAAGAACAACGTGCTGGTGGGAACCGTGGCGAACGCGCTGCTGATGGAAGTAGACGCTTCAGTGAGCGCCAATGTGTATGCGAATAATTTCTACACGGGTGGGCGCATCGAGGGCCGCATGGTGAGTGCTTCGGAGACAGTGAGCGCAACTTTCAACCCCAATTGGTTTGCGTCGTTTCCGTCGATGTTGGGGCGTGACCCCACTGCGTATCTTCCCGTGGGCTCCGCGCCCTTCAAGAATGCTGGGCCGCTGTTGCCCGACGTGCTGTTAGACCGCGCGGGCCATGAACGCACGGCCCCGGTAGACTTAGGGCCCTATGAAGTGCCGTAAGCAAGCAGGGCATCGATGAGTCTGAATGTGCCACCGCCTCCGGGAACGGCGTTTCAATTGGCGGCGAGCCGGTTGGTTGAAGAAACGGCGCTCTGCGTTTTGGCTGATTGGGTTGCGGGTGATACCAGCGTGCTGTTGGCGAACAGCATTCGGCGCGCGATTACGGTTGTGGCGCGAAGGGGAACGGCTCCACTCGTGCTTACAGCGAGCAGTGGAATGTGTCGCAAGCGTTGCGAACACGCGATGTCGACGCCCTTCGTGAGCAGCCGCGCCGTATTTGCGAGCTGAGGGAAGAAGCGTATCTCGCGCTGGCGGTGAGCAGTCGTTCTGACGGGGAAAGCTTTTAGGGCCCAGATGAGAACGGCAAGTTGCCGAGCGCGAGAGGCTTTCGTGCAAGCGAAAGGTGCGAGCTGATTCTGTACGCCCGTGCACGAAACAGCACGCACCTCGCTGCTTGACCGCGAAGCAGACCCAATCAGCCCCAGCAAGGACACAAAACGGCACCGTGTCACGCGTCTCGTCGCCGGCTCGTCTCATTTATGCCAGCCTCGTGCACCTGGCCCCTTCGCCTAGAGCACCGAACAGGTTACCCGACCTACTGCGGCTGCCGATCCTCTCGCTGCGGCCTGCGGCCTCGTCAGTCCGCTCCTCGACGTGCCCAACGGCACGCCTCCGGGGCTCCTTCCTCGGGCGCCCGCCTCGCTTCGGTCTCAGCACCCTCGCGACGGTCCGGTAACCTGTTCGGCGCTCTAGCCGTAGCAGCGTGCGGCGCTGCCGTGAAATGGCAGTGAGGCGAGAAGCATTCGAGGTGGAACTGCCCTCGCCGTAGCCCTGGCACGCAGCGTGAACTCTTCAGCCCCTCGTGGCCTATTCGCCTCACCGCAGGTTCATCTTCGAGCGCACGCGTAAACCGGCTAGAAACTGCGTAGCTCTCAGGCATTTCTTGAAAGGGGCGCAAATGACGGCAGTGCGTTCGTTTTTCGTGCTGGCACTGGCTGGCCTCATCGGCTGCGGGGGTCGTGACGACAAGCGCGGTCAGACACCCACGGACAAAGTGGGCTTGGTGCCTGACAATCTGCCGCGGCAGCTCGCGCCGCTGCCCGAAGCGCCTGATATTCGCATCGGCCTCGACAGTGCTCCGACGACAGACTTGACGGTGGTCGTCTCGCGGCCGCAAGGCGACTGGAAAGGCGAAGTGCGGCCCACCATCACCTTCTCGAAGCCGGTGAAGTCGCTCGAGATGGTCGAAGCCCAACGCGCCGCCGACAAAGAGACTCCGTTCGGCCGCATCGAGCCCGCGCTCAAAGGCGAGTGGCGCTGGCTCGGTTCTGCTTCGGTCGAATTCGTACCCGAAGGGTTGGTGCCGTACGCCACCACGTACACCGTCACGGTGATGAAAGGCTTGCGGGCGATTGACGGCAGCCGACTCGCCGCTGATCACCGCTTCACCTTCAACACGCCCAAACCCGAAATTCAGCAGGTCTTTCCTGCCTCTGGGTTCAATTGGGTGAAGCCCGGTGAGACGTTCAAATTGCTCTTCAACCAGCCGATAAAAGAAGCCGACCTCGCGGCCGCCGCGGTTTTTGAGATTGAGGGGGGCGAGAAGTTGAAGGCACGCGTGGTGTCGCGCGTTTCTATTGCCGAAGAGAAGCGGCTCGAGGCTGAAAAAGCCAAGAAAGAAGGGCGCTCGTACGAGCCGCTCGATGCGCAAACGCGCGGCTACAAAAACCAGCAGACGCGTTACGAGCTGGTGGCCGAAAAGCCGCTGCCGTTGGACAAGCGAGTGACGCTGCGCATCGATGCCAACCTGCGCGCTGAACAAGGCCCGCTCACCCTCGGCACCGAAGCGGTTTACGGCTGGAAAACCTACGGCCCGATGAAGCTCATGGGCACACGCTTCTGCGCCCACCTGGGTGATTGCCCGTACGGCCCGCTGGTTGTGCTCACCAGCAACGAAGCTGACCTGGAGTCGTTCAAGTCGCGCGTCACCATTGAGCCCCCGATTGACATTGATTGGGAGCATTCTGAAGTCGAGGCGCCGAATGGGTCAGACCCTTCGCCGTACATTTCGCTCGCCGCGAAGTGGAAGCCCGACACGCAGTACAAAATTTCTGTCGCCTCCGGCACGCTCGATGTCTTCAAACAGAAAGATGAAAAAGGGTTGTCGTCGGCCGATCGCACGTCTGAGCTCGAGCCCCAGCTCAACATCGGCCCTTACGAAGCGTTGATTGAGGCGTCTGAAAAGCGAGCACCCGCGCTGCCTGTCGAGCTCGTCAATTTGCAGACACTTCATGTGCAGCTGTGGCACCTCACCTTGGCTGAAATGGCGCTCGGCGTGGCCAACGATGACACCCATTTCGCCACTCAACTTTCTCGCCCTGCTGACAGCAATGAAGACGTGGCGCTGAGCTACCCCCGCAACCAAGCGCGCGTGCATGGCATCGAATTGGGCAAGCTCTTCAACGGCAAACGCAGCGGTTTTGCCCTCGTGGCGCTGCAGTCTCCCCAATTGCCGCGCTACGGGCGGGCAAATGAGATGACGACGTTTCGCAGCCTGGTGCAAGTCACCGACTTGGCCGTGCACCTCAAAGTGGCTCCGAAAAAATCGCTCGCGTGGGTGACGCGGCTGTCGACGGGCGAGCCGGTGCAAAGCGCGGCGATGACTGTCTTCAACCAAAATGGCAAGCAGCTCTGGTCGGGCACTACCGATGCGCAAGGCTTCGCCGACGTGCCGGGCACCGTTGACTTGAAATTAAAGAGCTCCGATGAGAGCTGGGAGTTCCCCAAAGTCGTGGTCACCGCCGAGAAAGACGGCGACCAAGCTGTCACGGTCAACACCTGGTCTTCGGGCATTGAGCCCTACGAGTTTGGCCTCTCTCAAGCATGGGAGGCCGAGCGCGCCCAGTCGAGCGGGTTCATCTTCACTGACCGCGGCGTCTATCGGCCGGGCGACAAAGTCTATGTGAAGGGCGTGATGCGCTACCGCGTACTCGGGCAGCTGCGCGGCGCGGCGGAAAATTCGTCATTCGCGGTGACGGTGAATGACTCACGGCGCGACAAGGTGAAAACCGAAACGGTGAAGGTGAACAAGTACGGCACTTTCTCGATGGCGTTCGACATTCCGAAAGAGGCGCCCACTGGCTATTTCAACATCGAGGTGAAGGGCAAAGCGCCGCAAGGCGTCATTGAGATGAGTGAAAGCTTTCGCGTCGAAGAGTACCGGGCGCCGCAATTTCGCGTCGATGTCAGCACGCCTTCGAAAGACAAGATTGCGGGCGAAAAGGTGAGCGCTTCAGTGTCAGCGCGCTACCTGTTCGGAGGCGCGATGAACGACGCCAAGGTGCGTTGGTCGGCGCACCGCAGCTCCACGGTTTTCAGTACGCCGAGCGCTCCTGATTTCACTTTTGCGCAAGAAACCTGGTGGTGGGACGACAACCGCCCCGCTGATTCGAGCGGCTTCTTTGCTTCAGGCGAAGGCAAGTCGAATGCGCAGGGCCTGTTGCCGATTGACGTTGGGCAAGTCGAGGCTCCCGGTGAACGGCCGTACACGTACACGGTTGAAGGCGAGGTCGAAGACGTGAACCGTCAGCGGGTGGCGGGCCGTGCTGAAGTGAGGGTGCACCCCTCGGCTTATTACGTGGGCCTGCGCGCCAGCACCGGCTTCATGACGCTGGGCAATGAGTACCCGCTCGACACGGTGGTGGTTGACCCCCAAGGTGAGCGCGTCAAAGGCAGAAAAGTCGAAGTGAAAATCGCCTCGCGCACCTGGAAGTCGGTGAAAAAGAAAGACGCGACCGGCGGCTTCACGGTCATCAGCGAGCCTGAAGAAACGGTGGTGCACCAATGTGCGTTGACCAGCGCGGCAGACCCTGTTCCATGCAAATTCAAGCCGGCGTCGGCGGGTTTTTTCGTCGTACGGGCCAACGTGAAAGATGACGCGCAGCATTCGCACACCGCTTCTCTCGGCGTGTATGCCACGGGCAGCGAATTCGTGGCCTGGCAGCGCAACGACAATGATCGCATCGAATTGGTGCCTGACAAAACGTCGTACCAGGTGGGTGAGGTGGCGAAGGTGCTGGTGAAGTCTCCGTACCCCGAAGCCAACGCGGTGTTCAGCCTCGAGCGCGAAGGGGTGTTGGAGCGGCGTTTCATGAAGCTGAAAGGCTCGGTCACCGCCGTCGACGTGCCCATCACCGAAGAAATGGTGCCTAACATTTTTGCGGGTGTGCTGTTGGTGCGCCCCCGCGTAGAAACGGGCGGCCTCGAAACCGGCGATGACCCCGGTCGCCCCGCCGCGCGGGTGGGGCTTATTAAGCTCAATGTGGAGCGCAAGACGAAGCGCCTTTCGGTAACGGTGAAGACCGACAAAGCCGAGTACCAGCCGGGTCAGCCCGTCGACGTTGAAGTGCAGGTGAAAGATTGGCAAGGCAAGGCGACGCCGGCCGAAGTGACACTCTTCGTGGTGGACGAAGCGGTGCTGCGGCTGACCGACTACAAAACGCCCGACCCGATGAATTCGCTCTTTGCCGAGCGGGGGCTTTCGGTGCGCATGGGCGAGCCGCTGCTCAATTTGGTGCGCATGCGCGGTTTCGGCGAAAAGGGTGAAGCGCGAGGCGGAGGCGGTGGAGCAGGTGAAGGCAAAGGTTTTCGCACTGACTTCAAAACCACGGTGATTTTCGAGCCAGGGTTAGAAGCGGCCGACGGTGTCTTGAAGCACCGTTTCACTTTGCCTGACAACCTCACCACCTTTCGCGTGATGGCAGTGGCGGTGACCAACCAAGAACGCTTCGGCTCGGGCGATGCGAGCATTCAAGTGAGCAAGCCAGTGTTGGCACTGCCGGCGATGCCGCGTTTTGCCCGCGTGGGTGACACGTTCGAAGCCGGCGTCGTGGTGCACAGCCGGGCCGCGGCCGACACTGAGGTGACGGTGACGGCTTCGGTGACGGGAGCTGTGCAGCTGCAAGGCTCTGCTGCCCAGCAGGTGGCGATGAAGGCCGGTGCGCCGAAAGAAGTGCGCTTTGCGTTCAAGGCGACCGAGCCGGGCAGCGCCGCTTTTCGCTTCAAAGTCACGCAAGGGGCCGAGCAAGACGGCGTCGAAGAGAAGATTCTCGTTGAGCGCATCACCGCCATTGAAGCAGTGGCCACGTACGGCGATACGCAGAATCAGAGCGTCGAGGGCCTGGTGCCTCCGAAAGACGTCGACCCGACGCAAGGTGGGCTCGAGCTCACGTTCGCTTCCACCTCGCTCGGCAATTTTCAGCAGGGGTTTCAGCAATTGATTGAGTACCCCTATGGTTGCTTGGAGCAGCAGTCGTCGCGCTTGGTGCCTTTCGTGGCGCTGCGCGAAATTTCGGGGCAATTCGGCGTGCCGTGGCCAGGGCCCGACGCGAAGAAGCTGAAGGCCGAGAGCACGCTCAATGCGTGGCTCAACCGTTACCTCTTTTCGACACTCGACGTGAAAGACGAGAGCGACCCCGACGCCGTCATCAACAAGACGGTGAAGTCGATTGTGGCACTGCAAGATGAAGACGGCGCGTTTCGCTATTGGCCAAGCTCTTACTGCGCCGATTCGTGGATGAGCGCTTTCGCGACGCTCTCGCTTTACCGCGCGCGCGAGGTGGGTTTCGAAGTTCCACCAGACCGCATCACCCGGGCCGAAGGTTATTTGGCGAATGTCGCGGGCGGCAGCTGCCACCCCTGTGAATGGGGCTGCCCTGACGAAACGCGGGTGATGGCCGCGTACGTGCTGGCGCGCATGAAGAAACCGAAGCCCAGCTACTACGCTGATTTTTATGCCCGACGCGACAAGTTGCCGCTCTTCTCGCGCGCGCTGCTCGCCAACGCGATGTACACCGGCGGAGGCGACAAAAAGAAAGCGCAGGCGTTGATGCAGGAAATCATCAACCACGCCAAAGAATCACCCCAAGGCGTGCAGTTGGCCGAAGTGCAGTCGAATACCTATGCCACGCTCTGGCATTCAGACACCCGCACCACGGCTGTCGCGTTGCAGACGTTGACCGCGTTGAGCCCTGAACACCCCTTTGTCGGCAAAATGCAGCGTTACCTCACCTCGATTCGTCAGGGCGACGGCGAGTGGCGTTCGACGCAAGAAGCGGCCTGGTCGCTCATGGCGCTCACCGACGTGATTCGCACCAAAGAACGCGAGACGCCCGACTTCGTGGCCAAGGCGACGTTGGGTGAGAAAGTGTTGGCTGAAAAAAACTTCAAAGGCCGCTCGATGAAAGTCGAAGCCGAAAGCGTGCCAATGGCGTCGCTACTCGCTGCGGCGAAAGGCGACGCCTCGAAGCTCACCTTGTCGAAGAAGGGCGCGGGCACGCTCTATTACACAGCGTTGATGAAGTACGCGGCGAATGAGCCGAAGATGACACCGCTCGACAACGGCATTTTCGTGCAGCGCTGGTTCGAGCCGTACGCAGGAGGCGGCCAGGCCAAGCAGTTCTACGCGGGAGACTTGGTGCGGGTGCGGCTGCGCGTGGCGTCGAACCAAGAGCGCCACTGGGCCGTGTTCGAAGTGCCATTGCCCGCGGGGTTGGAGCCGGTCAACACCACGCTCGGCACCACGGCGCAGCTCACCAGCACCCCCACCGAAGAGCAGCGAGGCGTGGGGTACGCCCCTGAAGGCGAAGAAGACCAAGAAGGCGGCGAGGCCGAAGGTTACCGGCCGCGTTCGCCGTGGGCCGCCGGTTTTTACAGCCCGTTCAACCACGTAGAACAGCGAGATTCGCGGGTGATGCTCTTTGCCGACCACCTGCCCGCAGGTGTGCATGTGACGTCATTCGTCGCCCGCGCCACCACGCCCGGCAATTACGTGCTCAAGCCGGCACGCGGCTCACTGATGTACGAGCCCGAAGTGTGGGGTCGCTCAGAAGGCGGCCGCTTCGAAGTGACGCTGCCCACTCCGCTGAGCCAAAAATGAGCGCGTTGCGCGTCATTGCGCGGCGGGCCGTGCTTGCCGTCGCGGTGGTGACTGCCGTCATTGCCGCTGCCTTCATTGCCGCGCCGTTGCCCGAAGGGCTGCTCGATTACCGGCCAATGGCCAGCGTGCGCATGACCGACCGGCGGGGCACGTTGCTGCGCGAATTGAAGAGCCGCGATGACGGGCGGGCGATACCGCTTTTGGCTGAAGAGATTTCGCTTCACGTGCGCGATGCTTTCATTGCCGCTGAAGACAAGGGTTTCTATTCGCACTGGGGGCTCTCGCTCTCGGCGATGGTGCGCGCGGCGTACCAAAACCTGAAGGCGGGCAAAGTCGTCGCGGGTGGGTCCACCATCACCCAGCAGCTGGCGCGAAATGTGGTGAAGCGCGAGCGCACGGTGCTGGGAAAAATGTCTGAGGCGATGTGGGCCCTGCGGTTAGAAGCGCACCTGTCGAAGCAAGAAATTCTCACCCAGTATTTGAACCGGGTGCCGTTCGGCAACAACACGTTCGGGTTAGAAGCAGCGTCGCAACTTTATTTTGGCCGCCGCGCGCAGCACTTGTCGCTGGGGCAAGCGGCGGTGATGGCGTCGATTCCCCGTGGGCCGTCGGCGTACAACCCGTACCGTGCTCCGGCCAAGCTCGAGGCGCGGCGGCAGTGGGTGCTCTCGCGCATGCAGGCGTTGTCACTGGTGTCGGCAGAAGCGGTTGAAGAAGCGCGTGCCGCTCCACTCGATTTAGAGGCTTTTCGCACCGCTTTTCGCGCGCCGCATTTCGTTGAATTCGTCGCCGCGCACCTGTCGCAGTGGGGGCTCGAAGAGGCGACCGTTGTCGAAACGTCGCTCGATTTAACGCTGCAAAGTGAAGTCGAGACACACGTTCGCGAAGAATTGAACCGTCTCGAAGAGCGGCGCGTGTCGTCAGCCGCGGCCATTGTCATCGACAACCTCAATGGCGAGGTGCTGGCGTACCAGGGCTCGGGCGATTTCTTCGACGAGGCGCGTGCAGGCCAGAACGACGGGTTGCAAATGAAACGGCAACCGGGCTCAGCGCTCAAGCCGTTCATGTACGCGCTCGCTTTTTCGAAAGGCTACACCCCGGCGTCGGTGCTGGCCGACGTCGAGACGCAATTTGGTGCCCCCAAAGGCTCGTACGCGCCGAAAAACTACGACCGTCGCGCGCATGGGCCGGTGCGCATTCGTGAAGCGCTCGCCAACAGCTACAACGTGCCGGCGGTACGCGTGGCCGACGCGTTGGGTGTCGACGCCACGCTGCGCATGTTTCGTGAGGCCGGGTTAGATTCTCTGCGCGAGCAGGCCAGCCACTACGGCTTGGGTTTGGTGCTCGGCAATGGCGAAGTCTCGTTGTGGGAGCTCTCGCGCGCCTACAGCGGCCTCTCGCGCGGAGGCGTGGTGCGGCCGCTGTCTGCGGTGCTCCGCGCGTGGAAAGCCGACGGCACCGAGTTGATGGTGCGCGCTGAACATGGCGAGCAGCGTTTCGCCGATGCGCGAGCAGTGGCGTTGGTGACGCACATTCTTTCCGACAACGGAGCCCGGGCGCGCGCGTTCGGTTTAGACAATGCCTTGCGCTTGCCCTTCGAGACCGCGGCCAAAACGGGCACCTCCAAGGGTTATTCAGACAATTGGACCGTGGGTTACACCCGCGAGCGCACGGTGGCGGTGTGGGCGGGTAATTTTGATGGCACGCCGATGGTGCAGGTGTCGGGCATTACCGGCGCGGGCCCCATTTTCAAGCGGGTGATGACGCGGGCGATGCGTGGGCTTTCTTTGCAAGCGCTGGTCGACGAGACGGGGTTGGTGCGCGCGTCGATTTGCCCACTCTCGGGGCATTTGGCGGGCGAGCATTGCCCCTCTGCGATGGACGAGCGCTTCATTGCAGGCACGCAGCCCACCCAGTTCTGCGCACAACACGACGTGCTCGACGACGCGTTGCCGGGCACTTTGGCTGAACGTTGCCGCGCGTTGCAGGCGCGCGACGGGCGCATCGTCGACATGGGGCTCGACTATTACGACTGGGCGCAAGCCGAAGGGCTCTCGAGCGAGCCGTGGCTGGCGGCGTTGTGTCTGCAAGCGGGCACTGCTGACAACGACACTGCGACTGCGCAAATTTTGTTGCCGGGGCAGGGTGACGACTTCATGGTGCTTTCTGATTTGCCGCTCGCCGACCAGGCAATACCCCTGCGCATTCGCGCGTCGCCCAAGCTCGGGGTTTTAGAAGTGTGGGTCGACGGCGTGAAATGGAAAGAGCTGCCTCCGCCGTACACCGGGCGCATACCCGTTTCTTTGGGCGAGCACACCGTGGTGTTGCGCAAAGCAGGCGTGGCGGTGGCGTTGTCTGCAGTGAAGTACCGCGTGAGGCGTGAAGCGCGTTTTTAAGGGCCCGCCGCAAAATAAACGGTCCCAGATCTGCGCCGAGGCGCCCAGATGGCGAGGCGCGCGACCTAAGACTTACCAGTGGTAAGTCGCAGGGAGTGCAACGCGGACAGCCGGGATGGATCGGCGCTGATATGGAGCGTTTATTTTGTGGCGGGCCCTTAGGTTCAGACTCCACCGGCACTGACTGCGGTGAGCCGCTTTTGTTTGCGGTCTTTCACCCACCCATCGACGACCAACACCCCAATGCCGGCCAGAATCGCCACGTCGGCCACATTGAAAATGCCGGTGCGCAGCGAGCCGAGGCCCATGTTCATGAAGTCGACGACTTTGCCGTCGTTGAGCGCGCGGTCGACCCAGTTGCTGGCGCCGCCGCTCAAAATCAACGCGTAGCCCGACACGTGCGCGGCGTTCAACCCTTCGCCCCACAGCGCATAGCCAAGAATACCCACCAGCATCGCGCCGACGGCGACGGTGAGAATCCAAAAGCGGGCGTTGGCGGGCAGGTTGGCGCCCAGCGAAAGAAAAGCGCCGTCGTTCAACGCGTAAGTGAGGCGAAAGGTGTCGCCCAGAAAAGACTGCATTGGCTTGTTCACCAGCGTTTGGTTGGCCAGGTGCTTGGTGGCTTGGTCGCAGCCGGCTGAAGCGGCCACGATGCCGAGCGTAAGAATGACGCGTTTGAAAATGGGCACGGTGGGTATCTCCTGCCATCAATCGGGGCGCTGATTCAAGTAGGCAGCGCTGGGTTCGCGCTGTACGTAAGCGAAAAATGCGACTGGTTTTTGCCGCCGTTCTGTTGGTTTTTTCAGCCTGTTTGTCGCACCCGGTGCGCAGCGACGCGGGTGACGTGGCCGACGCCTCTGAATGGGCGTTGCTTGCGCAAGGTGGGCCCGAATTGACGTCTACCCAGTTACTGGTGCAGCTGCTCGACGACATGGTCGCCATCGACGGCAGTGCTGAAGCGCTGCAGAACGTCGAGAGCACCCGGGTGAAAGCGGCCGCCGCGCTGAAGGGGTGTGGCACGGTGAGCGTCATGGGAGCCAAAGTCACCCTCGACTTGGGGGCCGCCCCGGGGTGTGTCTCGACGAGCGGCGTGCAGGTGTCAGGTGTCGTTTCTTTCGGAGTGAGTCAGGCGAACACCACCACCACTTTGTTGGTGACGTTCGGCCATGCCGTGCTGGGCGGCAAGACACTCGATGGCGAGCTGACGTTTTCTACCCTCGATGGCCGGCGGTACTCGGTGACGGGCAACCTCACCGGCACCAAAGACACGCAGTACAGTTTGACGTTCACTGTCGATGACCGTGGGGTGACGCTCAATGGCAACGTGGCGGCGACGCGTTCGGGCCAGGTCACCACGGTGATGATGGGCAGCGTTTTCTGGTCGGCCGGCGACTGCTACCCGCGAGCGGGGCAAGCGACTTTTAAGCAAGGCGTGGCGCTGACGATGACCGCGACGTTCGACGCGCAGACCCCGGCGACTGGCGTGGTGACCATGAAAAACGGGCGCCGCGAATTTTCGATTGTCTTGCCTGCTTACGACATGTGCCCGTGAGCCCCCCGCGTATTTTAAAAGCGCTTCTTCGCTGACGATGGAGAATTCAATGCGCTGGGCCTATGTGTTGTTTGACCTCGTCGTCTTCGTGCCCACGTTTTTAAGTGCCTTCATACCCCGCGTGGGGTTCGCGCCGCGCATTGCGCCCTTGATGAAGGCCTGTGGGGTGGTGGCGGTACCGTTCATCGCGTGGGACATGGCGGTGGCTGGGCGGCACTGGTTCTTCGCAAAGGCTTACACCCTCGGGCCCACGCTGGGGGGCCTGCCCTTTGAAGAGCTGCTCTTCTTTCTCGCGGTGCCTTGGTCATGTGTCTATTCGTGGGAAACACTGTTGGGCGCGGCGAAGTCGACGCCGTCGAAAGCGTTGGCAGCGCTCCCTTATGTGGCGTGGGGCTTGGGGGCGCTCAGCCTTGCGGCGCTGTGGGCGGGCCGCGAGTACACATGTCTGGCTTTGGCCGCCCTGGCGATAGGCGTGGTGGTTGACAGCGCCTTGGGCACCGCCCTTTTCGAGCAGCCGCGCTTCTGGCGCTTCATGGGCGTGGTGGCGGTGCTGGGCTTCATTTTCAACGGTTTTCTGACGCGAACGATTGTTTCGTACGATGATCGCTTCAACTTAAGGGTGCGCATCTCGACGGTGCCGCTCGAAGACTTCATTTATGGTGCGGCGCTCGTCGCCCTGGTGACGGTGCTCTACCATTGGCAACTGGGCCGTGTTTTTCGCCCTTCGTGGGTGGCGCGGGGCATCGAATGGCGGCTGGGCGGCTATCGGCAAGCCTTTAACGTGCCCGACGAAAAAGCGTTGCAGCAGGTGGTGGGCCGGCCCGAGGTGGCGGTGGTGGGGGCGGGCCTGGCTGGGCTGTCAGCCGCGGCGCTTTTGGCCGAGCGTGGTTTTCAAGTCACGGTGATAGAGAAAAACGCGTACCTGGGCGGAAAATTGGGTGCCTGGCCTGAGCGCTTGAGCGATGGCTTCGAAACGCACATCGAGCACGGGTTTCATGCCTTTTTTCGCCACTATTACAACCTGTCGGCGTTTCTCGAGCGGGTCGGCGCCCATCGAAAAATGACTTCGATTGGCGCCTACGTGATTCTGGCGCGTGACGGCAAGCGGTGGGTCTTCGACGACAGCGACCGGGTGCCACTTTTGAACTTGCTCGCCCTGGCACGCCGAGGCTTGTATTCGCTGCGCAAGGTGGCCTTGAGCCCTGCGCGAAAGCAGCTCGAAGCATTCTTGAAATATGACGCCGCCACCACCTTCGCCGCGTTTGACAACACTTCGTTCGCCCAGTTCGTCGCGGGTGCGCAGCTGCCGTCGAGTTTGCGTCTGGTGTTTTCGACGTTTGCCCGGGCCTTCTTCGCCGAAGAGTCAGACTTGTCGACGGCTGAGGTGATGAAGAGCTTTCACTTCTATTACCTCAGTCATGACCACGGCCTGGTGTACGACTACCTGGGCGGCGGTTACGACAGCGACTTTCTGGCGCCCATCGTCGACTTTCTCAAGCGACACCAGGTCGATATTCAGCCCTCAACCCCCGTCGAGCGCATCGAGCGGCACGAAAATGGGTTTCTCATCAACGGGCGCAAGTATCAGCACCTCGTCGTCGCGGCCGATGTCGCCGGCGCGCGGGCGCTGCTTGGCAACGCTCCCTGGCTGGCCGCCGAAGACCCCACGCTCGCCCGTCAACTGCAGGCGATGAAAGCCGGCGCGCCGTACTGTGTGTGGCGGTTATGGCTCGACCGCCCCGCCCCCCATGACACGCCGGTGTTCGTTTCAACCGAGCGGCTTGGGCTGCTCGACGCGGTGGCCTTCATTGACCGAGTCGACCCCCGGTGTCAGGCATGGGCGAGCGCGCACCAAGGGGCGGTGCTCGAGCTGCACTGCTATGCCTTGCCCAACCCCGCGCCAGACGACGCGACCGTGCGCCGCACCCTTCGCGCCGAGGTTGATCACTATTTTCCCTCACTGGTGGGGGCACGCGTGGTGCACGAGCACTTGCAGGTGCGCGGTGACTTCACGGCGTTTCACGTTGGCCTGCGCAGCCAGCGCCCTGGCGTCGTCACCCAAGTGAAAGGGTTGACCCTGGCGGGCGACTGGGTCGCTTTGCCGACGCCCGCCATGTTGATGGAGGCAGCGCACACCGCGGGGCTGTTGGCCTGCAATGCCATTTGCCGTGAGCACGGCGTGCGCGAATACCCCGTCTCGACGGTACCCCGGCGGGGGCTGTGGGCCCGGCGCCGCAACCGGTGATGTCGGCGCTCTAGAGCACCGAACAGGTTACCGGACCTACTGCGGCTGCCGATCCTCTCGCTGCGGCGTGCGGCCTCGTCAGTCCGCTCCTCGACGTGCCCAACGGCACGCCTCCGGAGCTCCTTCCTCGGGCGCCCGCCTCGCTTCGGTCTTAAGCATCCTCGTGACGATCCGGTAACCTATTCGGCGCTCTAGGTGACTGGTGTCAAACGAGCGGGGGTCGCCGAAACGCCGATTTGACTTCGCCGGGCATCGTCAGAAGCCCTTGAAAGGCCGACAAGCATTCCTGCGGGCTTCTTCCTTGCGCGGCTCGCAACTAAGGGCGTTTGGGACTCGGTCGTCGTTTGACACCAGTCACCTAGAGCACCGAACAGGTTACCCGACCTACTGCGGCTGCCGATCCTCTCGCTGCGGCCTGCGGCCTCGTCAGTCCGCTCCTCGACGTGCCCAACGGCACGCCTCCGGGG
>JAIBBR010000115.1 GCA_019694575.1 Myxococcaceae bacterium | reverse complement strand
TCGAACGAAGTGCTGGGCGTGTTTCGCCCGGGAGATCACGGCAGCACTTTCGGCGGCAACCCCTTGGGCTGCGCGGTGGCTTGCGCCGCGCTCGACGTGCTGGTGGATGAAGACCTGGTGCACCGCTCAGCGCGGTTGGGGCAGCGGTTGTTCGACGGCCTCAAAAAACTTTCTTCTCCCCTGGTGCGCGAGGTGCGCGGCCGCGGGTTGTGGGTGGGCATCGAGCTCGATCGCCCGGCTCGGCCGCTGTGCGAGGCGTTGATGGCGCGCGGCGTGCTTTGCAAAGAGACCCACGACAAGGTGATTCGCGTCGCTCCGCCGTTGGTAGTGACCGAAGAGCAAATTGATCAGCTGGTTGAACACTTTCAGGCCGTGCTGAGCTGACGACGCCGCACCGCATCGCCGTGGGTTCACCATTCTCGCGCCGCCCGCCACGTGCTGCGGGGGTGAGCGACGCGCGCCAGCACCGCCGCCAAACCGCCCAATGCCGCGGGCAACCAATCATCGCCGTCGATGAGCGGGTCAGTCTGCTCGTTGCGGTGCTGCCGCAGCCACTGCCGCCATTTGCGGTACTCACGCTCTTCGAGCCGCCCCGCCATGCGCAGAAGGCTTAGCACCACTTCGAGCTCTACCCGGTTGCAGTACACCCGCGCTCGGGCATGGCGCACTTGCCGTTGCGCCGCGCCTACCGCCGCCTGCAGCTCGTGCGGGTGCCCCGCCGCGGCCAGGTAGACCAACATGGGCAAATTCAAGCCACGCGAAACGTCGAAGCCCATTTGCCCAAAGAAACGCGGGTTGAAGTCGATCAACATGTGCCGGTGACCCGACGGTACGAATTCGACTTCGAAGGCGCCGTAGTAACCCACCACGCGGCACAGCTTGGCCACCGCACGCGCCAACTGGGGCATCACGTCGACTTCTTCGAAGCACAACCCCACGCCCAAACGCAGCGGCCACTGCAGCAGCTTGCGTGAAGCTTCGACCACGAAGAGCTCACCGGTGCGATCGATGAAGCCGCTCAAATTGTAAACGCCACCCACGGCACCGGTAATGAATTCTTGCACCACGGGCGCAGCCGCCCTGGGGTCTTGGTGCAGCACCATTTGTGCGTACGCCGTGCTGTGCTGAAAGTCGGCCAGCGCGGGCGCCAGCTCTTCGGGACCAGCGGCGAGACGGCCCTTCTGGTGCGGCTGCAAAAAAGCCTGCGTCTGCGGCTTCACTATCACCGGGTACGACGCTACTTGACGAATACGCGTGGTCGCTTCGGGGCCTGACGCCAGAAAGGTTCTCGGCACGTCGATGTGCAGCGCCACGCAGTGCTCGTACAGTTTCCACTTATTGAGCAAGGCATACACCGAAGAAAAAGGCGGCAAGCACAGGCGATAACTCTTAAGCAACGCTTCGCGGTGCGTCGCCATCAGCCAAGCCAAGTCGTCGCTGGTGGCACACAACACGGCCCCCGGGTGCCGCGCGCCGTTGTCGAGCAGCCAGCGCAGAAACACCATGGGCTGACGTTCGAGATCAGGGCAGCGAAGCGCTCTCGACACGTGCCGCGACCAACGCGTGGTTGCCAAGGTGTGGTGGTCAGCCACCCATACCGTAATACCCGCTGCCCCCAACGCCCGGGCCGCGGCCAACGTACCCAGGTAGTCAGCCCTGGTGAGCAACACCGGCGCGGCCGGCCCATGGTTGCTCACCGCCAAGTCGACGCTCATGCTCGCTCCAGTGCGTGCGCCACCGGCATGGGCGAATGAACCCTTCGCACAGGCAGCCGCTCCACCGCGGGCAAAGGCCCGTCGAGCACCACCAAGTCGTCGAAGCTTTCGGCCCGGCGCAGCACGGTCTCTTGCTGCGCGTCGACCAGCACCACCGGCGGGCGTGGCGCCGAAAAGCACGTGGCGTAAGAAATGAAGTAGGCCCCGGTGTCCATAATCGCTAGTGCGCTGCCCGGTTGCAGCACCGGCAGCCGCCACGCCGCGTAGAGCAAGTCTCCCAACATGCAGCTCGGCCCCGCCACGCGGTACGGCAGCCGAACGTCGCCCGTGTCGTGCACCGCGAAGAGCTGGTGCTGCTTGCCGCGCACTTCTTCGGCGACGTTGATGCCCGCATCGAGCACCGCCCAGCGCATGCCCATGTCGTCTTCGCCTCGCACCGCCGCCACGCGGCATAACAACAGCTGCGCGTTTCCACTCAGGGCGCGCCCGGGCTCCAAAAAGACACGCGGCGCGGGCCGGCCCATGCCGTGGTAATGGCCTTCGATGGTGAGCAGCACTTGCTCTACGTAGGCGTCGATAGAAAGCACCGACTCAGGCGCGCGCGGCACCGGCTCGACGCCAAAGGTGAGCGCCAACCGCTGGGCGAGCGGCGAAATCGAGTTCACCGTGGGGCAAGCCAAGTTACCGCCCACGTCGATAATTTCTAATTCGAGCTTGAGCGCGTCGCGCAGGGTGTCTGCAAACCGCAGCAGCGCCTTCAAATATGCGTCGAGCTGCGGCGCCGCTGAAATTTCTGCGTTGTAATGAGAATGCAGCGCGACCACCTGCAGCTCGGGAAATTTCAGCGCCTGGCGAAAGGCCTGCAGCGCTGCGCCGGTATCGATGCGTTCTCCCAATTGCCCACCCAAGCAGCCCGGCGTGACGACGCGAATGCCGACCCGCGCCCGTGTGCGGGCCACCCGTGCTGCCTGTGCCACGCCATCGAGTTCTTCGCTCGAATTGACGTTAATGAGACCTACCCCTCGCTCAACCGCGCGCACCACCGAAGCCGGTGACTTGGCGGGCCCGTTATAAACGATTGACTTGGGAGCCACCCCCAGGCTGAGCGCCAGCCACAACTCGTAGGGGCTAATCACTTCGGCTCCGGCGCCCATGTGGTGCAGCGCGTGGAGCAACCCGCTCACCGGGTTCGTCTTGTACGAAAAATAGACCTCACAGGCCTTCGACGCACGCCGAGGCCGGGCCATGAAGTGCGCGGCATTGGCACGCAAACGCACCGCGTCGACCACATGCACCGGCGACCCCCACCGCTCGAGCACACCTTGCAGCGAAAAGCCGTCGAGCAACAACGCACCCCCGGCGTCGCGGGCCAAACGCCACGTCGACAGCGGCAAGTCTTGGCGCTGGGGCGAAAGGGTGCGCACCACTTTCTTCAAGGCATTTTTGCCGAAGGCACGCAGCGCGCGGTTGAAGCGCCCTCGGTATGACGGGCCACTCATGCGGCCTCCCGGCGGGTCAGAAACGGCAGCAATTGCTCAAGCTGCGCACCTTGAATCAGCTGGTAAGGCACACCTTCTGTTTCGAGGGTGCGCATCGCGTCACCAAAAATCGAGCGCTCTTTCAGCCGCGCCGGCCGAGGCCCCCACAATGGGCGTGACTTGCCTTCGCTCGCTTCGCCGTGGGCTTGTTGCGCCAACTGCCGCCGCACCGGGTTGTAGCGTTTCACTTCTACCGGCACGCGCTCTAAGCGGCGCTTTAGGGCGCCCAGCAGCGCTTTCACCCAGGGCACGGTGAAAGTGCGGTAAATCTGAATCGCCCAGGTCGGTGTCACCACCCCACCCAGCCGTGCCTTGTAATACGAATAATTGCCGTCGTAGTTGATGAAGCGGTAGTGCCCGGCGATACCGCGCCGCGCCACCATCAACGTCAGCAAATGGCCCGGGCCAAAGGCTTCGTAGTCGCCGTCGAACGACATTTCCAACGCGTGCAGCCCGTCGCCAAAAGCCCCGCTCACCATGCCGGCGATCGGCAGCGCATCGAGCACCACGAAGTCGAAACCCAATTGCATCGGCTGATCACCGCCGCACAGCGCGTGAAATTTTTCGATGCGCAAGGGGTGGCGGCGAATGCCTGCGTGGGCCTGCTCCTTCCAACTGCGGTGCTCCAAGTCGAGGTAGAGGTTGAGCAACGCGTGGCGGGCGCGCGGGTCAGAGCACGACACCGCTTCGACGTGCCCCGCTTGCATCAGCCGTCGCCCGTAGCGCGACATCGCCTTGCGCTGGCCCGCCGGTAACGCGCGGTAGTAGTCAAGCAGCGACTGGGGCAGCGGCACCGTGGTGTTGGGCATGTTTTCGAAGCGCCGCCCGTAATGCCGCCACTTCGACAGCGGGGGCACCGCGTTCAACCCAGACTCGACGTCTTGCATGCCGAGCTCGAGAGACGACCAGTGTTTCTCGTGGTTCAACAAATAGTCGAAGAACGCTTCACCACAGCGCAGCTCGTCTTCGGGCCGGCAGACGACATGGGGGCGATCAGTGTCGTGGGTCACCACGAAGCTGATGTCGCGATAAGGCAGCCCCCACCAACGGCAGCGGCGCTCACGCAGCGGCAGAAAACCCACCAGCGCCTTGCCCTCGAAGGCGCCGAGCAAGAGCAGGGCGTCATCTTCTCGCCCGTATTCGTCGAACGTGAGGTAGGTCTTGAGGTACTCGAAGGTAGAAAAGGGGCACGGCCGCCGCGCCACCTCGTTCAAGGCGTCGATTTCTGGCTGCACCATGGCCGCAGCCGAGATCGTTCGAAAAGCTCTGATGCACAGCGTATTCACCGGAGTGCTCCTTTCAACGGGCGCGCGAGCGGGCAGCGCCTAAAGCGATTTCAAGTATTCGACGAGGTCGGTTTTTTCTGCCGGCTCGAGGCCAAGGCGAAAATGCGCGTCGTAGTGGGCAATCACCTCGTCGAGGGTGGTGAAACGGCCATCGTGGTAAAAACCTGCCGACGTGTGTGTCCACAGCCCGGCCAACGGTGTGGTGCGGTAACTGTGCGTGGGCGAGCGGTCAGCTTGAAAAGCGTCGATGCCGAGCTCGGCCGGGTCATGCAGGTTGTGCCCAGGTTCTGTGAAGAGCGGCGGCACGTGACAACTGCCGCAGCGCGCTTTGCCCCCAAAGAGCGCCTTACCGCGAACCGCCGCCATGCCGTCATATGAGTCAGCTGGTGGCGGCGGAGCAGGAATCGACAATTGGTAGTAATGCAGCGCGGCCTGCTTGTCTGCCAGTTGATCGCTTCGCGCTGAAACCACGCGGCTGCGCCCCTTGGCCACCGAGGGAAATTGCACCGCGTTCAACCGAGAATCGACGAAGGTGCCCACGCCGTGTAACTCGGTGGCCGCGATGTACGCGCTCCAGTAGGGCACCGAGCCAAAACCGGTCCACCCGTGCAGGTTGATGCCCGCCATGCCGAACGCCGGAGGCACCAACGTGCATGCCCGCTTGCCGTCGGGGCGAAACGCCTTGCCGTCTTTGTCGAGCACGGCGTCGAAGCACCCGGCCCCCCAACTGCGCAGCACCTTCTTTAACTGCGCTTCATCGACGTTGAGCATTTGCGCCAGAGGTTGCAGGTTCGGCGCCAGCGAAATGAGCCAGCCCACGTCGAGGTCGCGGTTGGCCCACCCATCGAGCCTTTGGCCAATGCCCGCGGCTATCGAGTCGTCGACTGAAGAGTGACAGAGCGCACAGCTCAGCCCGACCGTCGTCACCATTTCGTTACTGTCTGTCACCGCCACCACTCCGACGATGGCGTTGGCTTTCAGTAGCGCCGCGGTGACTGAAACATCGGCTGACTTGACGCTGCCGTTCTTGAAATCGCGCGCCAGGTGCGCCGGCAAGGCGTCTGCATCGAGCTTCAACCCCAGCTCGAGCAGCGCGCGCGGCGTCAACCCTTCAACCTCACGAGAGCCGAGTAACGCATGGTGCAGGTGCAACGCATCACCCCAAAAACGCTCATTGCCAAAAGTGTCGTTTCGAAAAATGCGACGGCCGTCGTCGAAGAGCCCTTTGGCGTGCTCTCGAATGTCGCCGTCGAATGCGTTCGGGGTGGCGACAGGGTCATCATTGCTGGTGTCGTTGCTGGCCTTCACGCAGACCGCGAGCGAGATTGCCAAAATCACTGCGTACCCAAACCGCGTCGCCATACCGCCTCCTCAATGAGGTGAAGGCGAATGCACGCTTGAGGCCACTGAAAGCGTGAGCGGGCGGCCTGACGTGAGGCGAGCGGTTCACATCGCCCCATGGGGCGGCCAAGCCAGTCGTCTGCAACGAAAGCCGCGGCAGGCAGTTCGTTCACTTCGAGAATGCGCCGCCAGCTGCTATGGTCGCCGCCACTTTCGGGAGAACTTTAAACCGTGGCCGACAACAAGCCGCTCTCTGCCGAGAAGCTCGCGCTCCACGTACTCGACAGCCTGCATGAGGGCTGCCAGGTCATTGGTCCCGACTACACGTACCTTTACGTCAACGAGGCGGCAGCGACTCAGGGGCGAAAAGCCAAAGCGGTGTTGGTCGGCCGCACGATGATGGAGTGCTACCCAGGCATCGAAAAGACGGCGATGTTCGCCACGCTCAAGCGCTGCATGGAAGACCGGGTGCATGAGCTGTTCGAAAACGAATTCACTTTTCCCGACGGCACGCAGGGCTGGTTCGAGCTGCGGCTGGTGCCGGTGCCTGAAGGGGTGTGCATTCTTTCGCTCGACACAACCTACAGTCGGCGCTCGGCGGCCACGCTGGCGCGCACCGAAGAGCAACTTCGTCAGGCGCAAAAAATGGAGGCCATCGGCCGGCTCGCGGGCGGCGTGGCGCACGATTTCAACAACTTGCTCTCGGTCGTCTTGAGCTACGCGGGGCTGCTGCTGAGCGACATGAAGCCGGGTGAACCGACGCGCGCCGACGTCGAAGAGATAAAACTCGCTGGTGAACGCGCGAGCGATCTCACGCGCCAATTGCTCGCCTTCAGTCGACAGCAGACAGTCGAGGCGAAGATCATCGACCTGAACGAAATCATCACCGGCATGAAGAAGATGATGGCCCGGCTGGTGGGAGAAGACGTCGAGGTGCGCCTCGCCTGCGCCAAAGACTTGGGCAAAGTGAAGGCCGACCCGGGCCAAGTCGAGCAGGTGCTCATGAACCTGGTCGTCAACGCGCGCGATGCCATGCCCGAAGGCGGCAAAGTCACCATTGAGAGCCAAAATGTTGAGCTCGATGCCGACTACGCCGCGCTGCACTTGGGCGTAACGCCGGGGCCTCACGTGATGCTGGCCGTGAGCGACACCGGTATCGGCATGGACAAAACCACCCAGCAGCGCATCTTCGAGCCATTTTTCACCACCAAAGAAAAAGGCAAAGGCACGGGCCTCGGCTTGGCCACGGTGTTCGGCATCGCCCGTCAAAACAACGGCAGCGTGTGGGTGTACAGCGAGCTCGGCAAAGGTTCGACCTTCAAGGTCTACTTTCCCCGCACTGACGCCAAGCAGGTCAAAGAAGCCGAACGCCCAACGCTTTCGACCGTGCGTGGCACCGAGACCGTGCTGCTGGTCGAAGACGAGGAGCAGCTGCGCACCGTGGCCACCGACATTTTGAAACGCCACGGGTACTTCGTGCTGTCGACCCAGAATGGCGGTGAGGCGCTGTTGTTGTGTGAGAAGCACCGCGGCCCCATTCACCTGCTGCTGACCGACGTGGTGATGCCGCTGATGAGCGGCAGTGAGCTCGCCGAACGGTTGATGCCGATGCGCCCCGAAATGAAGCTGCTCTACACCTCGGGCTACACCGAAGACGCCATTGTCCACCACCGGGTGCTGAATTCAGGCATCTCACTGCTGCAAAAACCAATTACCCCTGACTCGCTGCTGCGCAAGGTGCGCGAGACGCTCGACGGCACAGCCGGCAACCTGGCTTAGGCCAACGTCATTTTCGCGCTGAACGACGCTCGCTGCCCTTACGCACCACGTCTAACCGGCAAGCGACGCGCATTGACAAGGTCACCTGCTCCAACGAGCTCGCGCTCTGCACGATGTCACCCGGCGCCTCACAGTCTTGCACGTCAATCGGAGCCCCATCGGACTGCGCGGCATCAGCAAAGTCACGCGCCCGTTTGGCCCACGCTTGGTTCAACTGGCTGCGAAAACGTTCGGCGTCAGACACCATCGAAGAGGGCTGACTGATAGAAACCGTCACCCCGGGGGCACGTACTTCTCGGCCCTGCGAGTCAAACACCTCAGCCAGGCGCGCCAAGGCGAGCGCGAGTCGGGCGCGGGTCCAATAATCGTTGCTCGCGCTGAGCAGAATGACGATTTCGCCCGAGAGCTCAACTTGGGTGAAGGCCTTGCCCACCACGCTGCGCGATGAAACGAGGTCTTTCATTTTCAGCTTCGACAGGCCGCCACTCGTTTCGCTGGCCTTCTTTTCAATTTCATCGAGCCGGTTGCGCGCCGCTTGAAATGCCTTCGGCGCATCAATGTCAGACGCCCGCACCACCACTTGCTGCACCAGCACGTCGGGGCGCACCACCAAGCTGCCGGTGACGTTGGTGCGACCCGGCAATGGCGGTTGCCCCATCAGCGAAATCATCTCATCGTTGCTTACCGGCACCCGGTTGCTGACGGCCGTGAACGGCTCTGTCGAGCGAGACGGCACCGAGGCCCCTGATGCAGTCGATAAAAATAAAAGCAGCGTGACAAAGACATGGCGCATGGGTTCTTTCGTTAAATGACGAAGCCCCTCAACGCAGCCCATGGGCAAAAGATTCAACCGTCGACGCTGAAAGTCACGCCCGCACGGGCGCCCAAGCGCGCAATCAACGGTTCACCCAGCAGCGTGGCCGGAGTCCAGAAACCTCCAGCCTTGTCTTTCGGCACGTCGGTCGCCAAACACACCGCCGCTTCGCCCAGCATTTTGCCGGTTGAGCCGTAGCCAGGGTCGCGGTCGCCTCGCACGCGGGTGCGCAAGCGCTCGCCGGTCGCCGAAGTAGCGCTGAAACGCGCTTCAAAGAAGCCGCTCTCTTGTGCCTGAGGGCTGGGGCCTTCACCCGACATGGTAAGCAGCGCTCGCTCGGCGAGTTTGCGCAGCGGCGTCACACTGCCCATCACCCCCACGGCCCCCACCGCAGCCGAAATGGCGCCGGCGCGCAACGACCCTTTGACCCCGGGGCCACAAAGCATCGCCTCGTCGTAGAGAAAAGACGAACCATATGCATGCCCCGTCAGCGCGTTGGTACGGTGAACGATACGGGTGTTGATGGCGCTCATCACGAAGGGCGCGACCCAGCTGTTGACGTCGTCGTCATAGAGCGGCCCTTTCACGTCAGGTTGGCGTGGCCCCTTCGTTTGCCCTTCGGGGCACAGCGCGTACGGGTTGCCCAAGGCCTTGCGCAACGCGGCATCGTTCGCCACTTCTTCAATGACATTGAGCATGCTCAGCGCCGTGCCGCCCGAATAACCTCCGCGAACCTTCACCCGCATTTTCACCCTCGCACAAGGCTGCCCCCACCGTTTGCGCGCTTCGTTCTGAGTGAAGAGCACGCCCAAGTCAGAGGGCAGCGAATCAAACCCGCAGCAATGCACAATGCGCGCCCCCGATGCACGGGCAGCGCTTTCGTAAAGGTGAATCATGCGGCGAATCCACTGCACTTCACCGGTGATGTCGCAATAGTCGGTGCTCGACTCAACGCACGCGTGCACCAGGGGTTGGCCATGCAGTGCGTATGGCCCCACTGTGCTCACGATGACCCGGGCCTGCGCACACAGTGCCCGCAAAGAAGCAGCGTCGGCTGCGTCGGCGGTCAGCATGGTGAGCTGATTCGCTCTCTGCCCCAGGTTGGTGCGCAGCGCGTCAAGCTTGGCCTTCGAACGCGCCGCCGCGGCCCATTTCAAAGTGCCGCCCACCCCGTATTGCTCAAGCAAATAGCGGCAAAGAATTTTGCCCACGAAACTGGTCGCGCCAAAGACGAGCACATCAAAGGGCTTCGTTTTCAAATCACCCATGAAAAACGGACTTATAGCCCTTTCACGTGCCCTCGACGCGGCGCAGAAAACGTACCCTCAAAATGAATCTCGATTTCTTCCATTCGTCTCGGGGGCTGTCACAATTTGCCGCAGTTTCTCTCCCTCACTACCAAGGCTTGAACATGACCCAATTCGTGCTGCTCGCTGCAGTGGTTTCGACGACCGCATTGGCGCAAACCACCGCTCCCGGCTCTGATGAGAACATCGCTCCGCCTCCACCACCCTCGGTCAATTTGCCCGACGACGCACCGCTCGAAGACCCCGGGGGCCGCATTCGCTGGGGTGTTTCAGGAAAGCTGGGTTGGAACGTGCCTTCGCCCGCCTTCACCATGGGAGGTGAAGGGCGTGTCGGCTGGCAGCTCAGCAAAATCTTTTCGGCTTATTTGGCCATTGGCGGCACGGGCGGGTTTGGGTTCGGCGTCAAAGCTGACTTCGAAGGCGCGGCAATTCAAATTACCGCGTTGTCGTACTACTACTTCGCGGCGCTCGCCGAGTTGTACTTAGGCAACCTCTTCTTCGTCGCAGCGGGGCCGGTGCTCGCCAACGGGGCCTTCGTAGGGGCGACGCTTGGCGCGTCAGCTGATGGCGTCGCCGAGCAACGCAACATCGTGGCGACGGGCATCACGCCTGGCGTAGACATTCGCCTGGGCCTCGGCTTCCCCGGAGCGCCCCGGGCCAGCTTTCGGCGCATGGGCTTCAACATTGGCCTCGACGCGATGATTCTCTTTCACCCCGACTCAATCATCACCACGGTGCGCGCCGACGGCCCCAACGGCAGCGCCAGTGCCGGGGTGAAAAGCAACGGGCTGACGGTCAGCGTCGTGCCCATGCTGATGCTCGGCTACGACATGCGCTAGCGCATGTCGTAGGGCGGCAAAGGGCCTCCCACCGCGAGCAAACCCACGTGCTATTTCAGCTCGAGATCAAACCCGCAGGTGTCGTGGCCCAACCCGCCAATGCAAGTCACTTCGTGGGCGCGTGTTTTCTTCTTCAGAATCGACTCCACCGAACCGGCAATCAACCCGCCTTCGAAGTGGCACAGCGTTCTGCCCACGGTGGCCATGCCGGCACAGGTGACGCATTCGTAAACGTCGACGTGAATCTTCGACTCGGTGATCTCAGGCACTTTAATGACGCCGATTTTCAAGTCAGCGCACAGCTGCAAGAAGTCATCGAGCTTGGTGAGCCCGAGCGAAAGACCAAGCTTTTTACCCGCCAAGTACGCGGTGCCCGCAGCGCCACGGCCGATGATGTCTTCGAGCGCCACCAGCCGAAGCAGCCGGTACAAGCCGATACCCGCCTCGGGCCCCAAGGTGGGCCGTTCGATCTTCAGCGCATTGGCAATATCGACTTTGTCGATGGTCATCTTCTTCGCATCGCCTTCACTCGCTGACTCTGCTGCGCGTAACACCATGGGTTCGTCTCCTCACCGCTTGAAAAATTCTTACGGCTTCGTCACCGAAGCGCGTTGCATCAACTCGTTCACTGGCACGCCTTGCGCGCCGTCAGTCATCAGCGCGAGCACCAAATCAGTCTGCGCCGTCTTCAAGCGCCGCAACGTAATGCGCGACTGCTGTTCGTCATGCAGCACCACTTCGACGACGTCGTGAATTGGCAAAAGCTGCTGCGCTTTTTGCGACACCGGCCCCATGAAGGCCCCCAGTGCCCCGAGCGCCTCTGCATGCGCCCCCGCGCTCGCCACCAACAGCCCCATGTCATCGGCAATCACCGCAGAAAGAACACCGCCCTCGCGCGCTATGCGCTCGACCAGGCTTTGTAATTCGCGCCCGTTTAGTACCACCGGAGCGTCGACCAGCGAAGCCACCCCTTTCAGCCTTCGCGACGGCCCCAAAGTCACCTGCACTTCGCGCGCGGTCAACGCCGTGCTCTGCTTCAGCCGCTCCATGTCGGCCGCTGCCTTCAGCGTGGCATTTTCTTGTCGCAGCTTTTCAAGCTGTGACGTCAGTGCGCGACTCGCCTGATCGCGCTGGTGCACTTGCTCGACCGTGTCTTCGAGCGTCGCCGACAGCTTTTGGTGCGCCTGCTGCGCTTGCGAGTGCCGGGTGGCTGCGCTCCTTCGAAAAGCAAAGAAGCCCGCGGCAAAAAACAGCGCCGCGCCGAATACGCTGGCCACCCATGACACGAGAACTGGGCTCATCGCGACCCCCAGACGAGGTGCAGCTCGGCACGCCGATCGAGCGCCAGCGCCTGCGCGCCCGTGCCCTGCGAAAGAGGCTCGGCCGACCCATGGGCTTCAATGCCCATTTGCTCAGCCGGCACGCGGCGCGAGCGCAAGGCACTGGCGACGGCCCGGGCGCGGTATTCGCTTAGCACCACATTGCGCGCTTCAACCCCGCGGCGATCAGCGTGACCTGTGATGCGCACCCGCAACAGGGGGTTTTGCAGCAGCAGTTGTGCCACCCGCTCGAGCTCGCCATTTTGCTCGGCAGTCAGTGCGAACGAGCTGGTCTGAAAGTGCAGCACGACGGGTTCGCGCGCGGGCTCGGCCGGAGCGACCAGGGGGGTAACGGCAACCGCTGCTGTCACCACCGGTGCCGCAGTTACCGGGCGAGAGGGCTGAAAAACAGGCTCGGGCGCCTTCTGCGCGAACGCCGCCGGCCACCACACGCTGTTGAGCAGCACCAGGTCGGAACTGCCTAAGGCAAGGCAAGCCAACAGGCCCCATGTCGAGCGACGCGCGTTCATCACAGGTGCTTCATCAGCTCGGCGATGGTTCGCTTCAGCTCGAGAAAAATGAGCCCTAATTTGGCTTCGCGTGTCACCAAGAGCACCAGCGCCGAATCGGCGCCCGCCGAATTGATGATGATGTAGCCCTTGGGAGAACGAATATAGGTCTGCTCCATTTCTGAGCGCATCAAGTCGGTAGAAATGCGCTCGCCGACGCCGAGCAGCGACGCCGCCATACCTCCAATCAAGTCTTCGTCGATTTCGTTCGGCATCACCGACGCCACGATGAAACCGTCTGAGCTCACCACGCTCGCGCCAATCACTTCAGGCGAGCTGGTTCGCATTCCTCTCAAAATGTCGGTGATTTTCTCGCTGCGCGTCGCCATAAAGTGCTCGCCTCGGTGAAGGGTTAGGGTGGGTTGCCGCCCGATTCGTCGAGCAGCTTTTGCAAACGCTTCAGGTTGGTTTGGTACGAGCGGTTGTCAGGTTCACGCTGCACCGCTTCTTTCCAAAGCTCGAACGCGCGCACATATTGACGCTCGCGCAGCAACTCGAGCCCACGATCGAAGAGCTCGGCGCCAGGCGCTTGTCGCGCAGGCAGTGGCGGTGACGGCGGCGGAGGCGGTGGTGGCAGTGACGCCGGCCGCTCGGCGACCATCGGCGTGCGGCGCGCACCGGGAAACAAGTCGTGCGCGGCCGAGGGCGATGGGCGCCGAATCGCAAAAATATCGTTCTTCAGCTCTGACCGCGGCACGCGGGGCACTGACAAGCGCGCCGGCGCCCTTGGCGGCAGCGGCACTTCTTCGATGTGAACGTCAGCAAGGCTGAGCTCGGCCAGGTTGTGGCTCAAGGTGGGCGGCTCTGGTTCGAGCACTGAAGACGACCGCGAAGGCCGTGGCGGCACCGAAAGCTGCTTCTTCACACTGGTGGGAATTTCGGTTGAATCGCTGAACCACTCACTCAAGCTGTGGGCGAGCGGCTTTTGCAGCAACGCGGGTGAGTATTGCAGGCGCATCAGGTGGCGCAGGTCTTCAGCGAGCTCGTGCACCTCTTGGTAGCGATCGGCGGGTGCACGGCTAATCGCCTTCATGATGATACGGGCGAGCATGTCGGGCAGTTGCGGCGCATGAACGCGGGGGTCTTTCGGGGCGCCTTCGACAATTTGCGCGAGAATCGCGAACTCTTCGGGAGCGGCGAATGGGCGCGTGCCGGCGAGAAGTTCGTAAAGCACGACGCCGAGCGCGTAAATGTCGGCGCGGCGGTCAATCGGTTTGCCTTCGACCGCTTCGGGAGACATGTACGAGTACTTGCCGATCAGCGAATGGGGTTTGCTCGCGGCCCGGCCCGCTTGAGTAGCCTTGGCGACGCCGAAGTCGACCAGCTTCACGCTGCCGGTGAACGACACCATGATGTTTTCGGGGCTCACGTCGCGGTGAACCAAGTTAAGTGGCCGCCCGTCAGCTTCAGCGTAGTCGTGCGCGTACTGCAGCCCTTCACAAACGCGGTCGAGAACACGGAGCAGAAACCACGGGGGTATCGCTTGGCCCTGCCGCTTCAACCGCGCCGAGATTTGGCGCAAGGTGCGGCCCGGCACATATTCCATCGCAATGAAGTAGCGACCGTCGCGCTCGCCCAACTCGAAAATGTCGACCAGGTTGGGGTGATTGAGCCGCGCCGCGAGCGTCGCCTCTTGAATGAACAGCCGCACCATGTCGGGTGTCTCGGCCAAGTGCGGCAACATCGTTTTGATGACCAACTGTTTTTCAAAACCTGCCACGCCCGTGACATGGGCGAGCCAGACTTCGGCCATGCCTCCACTGGCGATGCGGGTGAGCACCTCGTAGCGGCCAAAAGTGTGACCAGGCGACAGCGTTGTCGAAGCCAACATGATCAGGTGGTGCGGTTACCGAGGCGGAAACTGCAAAACCTGCACCCGACCTAAATGCCCGATTTGGCTCCGTTATTGGTTAACCGAGGTGGACTGAAATTTTAGAAGTGCATTGCACTTGCGCAAAGTTGGAGTGCGCAGGCTCCGAATCAACTTCGAACAATGAGCTATGGCGCCAAGCCCAACTCAGCCCGAAGCATCGAAAAGTCGAATTGCTCCTCTGCAGGCAACCGCGCCTCCTGGTTCTCTATGTCTCGCAGCAATAGCTCGAGCTTGGCGCGCGAAGCGGGCTTTGCAGCCGCGGCCCGCGGTGTAAGCCCTCCCAGCGCGGGAATCTCTTCGTCAAGCCACTGCAGCATGTGCCGCGCCTTGAACTCGCGCAGCATCGCCTTTAGCTCGGGTGGCTGCTCCTTTGGGGGGCCTGCGGGCCGGCCCTTTGCCGCCTTCAGCATCGACTCCATGTCGGTATGGTCGCGAAGCCTATGCCGAACAAGGTCGGCAAGCGCAGCTTCAACGCGCCGCCGAAGCTCATCGGCCCGCTTGATGGAATTCGTCTCAATTTTCAACCGCGCTTCGCCGACCAAAACTCTACCGATGACGGTATTTTCCCAAGCCTTGATCTTCGCGTTGCCCTGTTTGGTGAACGACACTTCCGTCTGACGGTCTTCGTCAGTTGCCTCTTGCGCCCCGTCGATTTTCTTAAGCTTCTCGACAACGGCTGCGCGGTTCGCGGCGTCGAAATCAAAATGGTCTGTCGTCATCAGCAGCGGGTCGCCGTCTGTGTTGGCGAACTGCGGGGCCGGCTGGGGCCGGTCGGCGTCTTCGACCTGCAAGTGCCAAGAATCGATCAGCTCCAGCTGCACGGCCACGTCGCGAAGCTTCTCGAAAGGCACCGCCCGCGTGCGCACACCGCAGATGCGCTGCCCCACCCGCACCACGACGTCGGCCCGCCCGGGAGGGAGGAAACACGGGTGCATGCCGCAAAACACCGAAATGTCTTCGAAGCCGACAACCCGGCCCAGCAAGCAGTCTCTGGGCTTGAATACTTTCGACCCTTTCACCTCGTTCACGAACCGCACCTCGTGCGTCAGCAGATCTTTCACGGCGACGCCGGTGCCCACCTCGACTGTCTGCACTTCCCACACCGATAGCCACGCCTTGCCTTGTGCTTCGAGCCAGGCACGCACTTGGTCAGTCAGGCGGTGGCCGCGCTCTTCTCGGTAGCGCTGAGCGACAGTCTTGCCATCATTGGGGTAGTGGTACACCGCCCAGGGAACGAGGAGCTGCAGGTCGTACTCGGTGAGCCGATGGCCGTCGGAGTACTCCGCCGTGACCTCCCTAATCCACTTAGGCCCGAGTCGCTTCTTCGCGAAGCTCAAGATGTCATCAACGAGCCGTTGATCAAGTTGGTGAAGGGCTTGTGCCCGCTGCACCTCAACGGGTAGCTCGACGACCGTGCTACCGCCGCCACAGCACTTCTTGAACTTCTTTCCGCTGCCGCATGGGCAGGGGTCGTTTCGACCAATGTCAGTCATTGAAGATGTCTCTTTCTGCCGAGCCATTGCACCCGGTTGGGTGGCTGTCTACCTCAGCTTCGGCTGCTACTTTGATAACAGGCACGCTGGGCTCCCGAAACTTCGGAAAGCTGGGCGTCCATGGCTCCCCCGAATCAACTTCGTACAAACGAAATTAAAGCGGCGTATTTGCGACTATCAGCGTCGCGGAGCGCAGCAATGTGCCGGTCTCGAGCAGTTCCTGCCGCCACGAGCTGATTGCTCGCGAGCATTGGAGACAGGGAGATTCCTGTTACTCCGACGCTTGGAATCGGCAGCTTGAATCGAGCGCCGCAAAGAATGGTTCAAGCAGCTTGCTCACCTGCGCTGCCCGTTCCGTTCCGACATGAACGTCAGCCTCGCCTTGTTCGACCACGATGTCGGGCAGCAATGCCGACCCGTCAATCCAGCCCTTGTTGCCGTCAATCGAAAAGCTGATGCCGCCAGCGTCTATGACGTACCCGACATCACCCTGAGCAGCTTGCTCTGCCATACGAAGGCGTTGCGCAAGGTCCTCGCGCAGGGATTTGGAGACCGGCGGCCCGACGTAGATGACTGGCAACCAATCTGCCGCGAAATCTCCACCGAAGACCAAGACTCGAGAGGTCGGCCGCTCCGTGGTGGCGAAACCATCCCACCCGAGTGGCATCAGGTCGATCTGATTCACTTCCAAATCGGGCTGCTGCTTTCGAATGATGTCCGCGACCACTCGCGCACGTTGCTCTGACAGCGCACGGGCTTCCGCAAGCGTTGCGACCTCGGTCGTTGATGCCGAGCCGACAATGACCAGGCGCGCTCGAGCGAGTCCCGCATTCATAGAGTCTCTTGTTGCTGCAGCCGCCTCAAACCGTAAAAATTCAGAAAACCCTGGCGTCGCGTCTGGAACGATAGAGCCATCCCGGAATTTCAGCAGACCATGTGTTCGGGTGGGAATGCTCAATGAGCAAACGGTATGCGACGGAAAGACCCGAATTACCCTCTCACGACCAAGGGGTTGCGACGACCGAAATTCGAGTCGGTATTCCGAGCCCCAGGCTTCAAGTTCGTAGCGTCGCCGGTCCCCCGGCTCGGGTCGCTGCACTTCGACTCCCGCAACTTTTGTTGGCCCCGGGCGCAGCACACGATAGCCCGGGGTACAAGAGCACCAAGACCCCAGAAGCCCAATCAAAGTAGGCACCGAGGACCACCGCCTTAGGGTCTGTCGCACGCGCACAAGCTACGACCTACAATCCGGTATGTCACTTCCCGCGGAGAATCGTCGCCTGGCACTGACACCAACCGCTGTCGCCGAGCCGTACTCGTTGAACGAGTACGGAAGGACGCGGCCGTGACAGATTCGATCGGCCGAAGCACGCTTTCTTCATCAGCCGGACATCAGACTCCGAGCCCCTGATGCCGCCCGCGAGGCCACGCCCGGGGAGCCGCGCGCGCCGAAACGGCAACGTGGCGACTATGCCCCGCTCATTCCCCGCGCCAGCTCGCGGCCCCCGGCGGCGAGGACCGCCTTCTTGTAGGCCATCGAACCCATTTCAGGGCAGTTTCGCACAGCCTCAAGGAAGGGTGGCGGCGGCGCGTAACGATGGCAATCAATGTAGTGAGCAATCAGCGACGGAGCCACGAACACGAAAGGGCCTGCAGGCACGAACACATTTGTGATACCCATCCGCACTTCAAGTGAGCCGAACCGTTGCGTTCGAGGCCCTTTCGAGAACTGACATAGCTCGCAATCGTGCCACCCAAGAAGGCCCATTGGCTGCCACGGCTCTACAAGTAGGCTGCAAAGTTTTTCAAAATCGCGAGCATTGGTTGGCCCTGGAACAAAATTCGCATCCTTTCCAAGCCAACCGACAGCTCTCA
>JAIBBR010000007.1 GCA_019694575.1 Myxococcaceae bacterium | reverse complement strand
CTGATTGCCTGCCAATTCTTGGAACGAGCCACAACGACCTCCTAAGAAGAGATCGCCCCCTCATGATCTTGAAATCGTCAACAGTCAACCAAGGATTGGATCGCGATTGCCGCGATCCTGTTTAGAGTCGGTTTCATGCCTGGCTCGTCGCGGCGCCCTCTTACATCTCGCGCCGTGGGCGCCCAAAGCGACCGCTCGACCTCGCCAATCACGATTGCATCGGCATGCGACCGCAGAACGCGATCTCAGTTTGGCCACTCCTCGGACCACGTGGCATTGAGAGCGTAGAGGTTCGAGGTTCGGTGGCAGCCGACGACATGCAGCTCGTCCGTCAACTCGCCGAATGCGGTGCGGGCATCGGTACACTCATCTTCGCGCCCGGCGCTGGCGTCTCGCTTGGCCCGGAGCTGGTCAGGGTCCTCCCGGAGTACATCGTACAAGGCCCAGGACTCTTCGTTGCCACACTCTCCAAGAAGAACCTGCCTCTGCGCGTGACGTTGTTTCGAGACTTCCTCATCAACGCCTACAGCAACGCTCGATCTGCCTGAAGCCCCTTCCCCAGAATGGCTTGGTGTGTCATGTCGCTCTGCGCAGTGGTCGAACCACTTTTGCTTAAAAAGGAAACACTCAAATGATTGAAGCACTGGTCAATCAATTCCTGCAGTCAGGTGCAGGCGCAGACGTGATGAATCAACTGAAAAGCCATGGGCTCGAGGCACCACAAGCCCAAGCCGCGGTGCAGGCGACGGCAGAAGGCGCCGCGCAACAGCTCGGTGGTGCAGGTGGCGGCGGTCTCGGCGAATTGGCGGCCGGTCTTCTCGGAGGCGCTTCGGGCGGTGGCGGTCTCGGGGGTCTGGCCGCAGGTCTGATGGGCGGAGCAAGTACCACGGCGGCAAGCGCCGGTAACCTCGCCGCGCTCGCGGGGCCCATCGCGCAATTCGTCGCACAGAAGACCGGGCTCGCTCCGGCAATCGCCAGCACGGTCGTCAACGTCGCGTTGCCCAAGTTGCTCGAGATGATGAAGGGCGCCGGCGGGGCGGCACTTCCCCCGGCGAGCAGCGGCATCGCCGGCATGATGGGCGGCTTGCTGAAGCAGTGAGTTAATAAGACGAGGGCAGCGGTACGAACTCGACTTCATCACCAGGCACGGTAGGAAACCTTCGCTCCTTCCAGTCGTGCTTGGCTTGTTCGAGCCGCTCTTTTGAGCTCGAGACGAAGTTCCAGTCGATGAAGCGCTTGCCGTCGAGCGGTGCTCCACCCAGCAGCACCACCCGCGTCGCTCGTTCGGCACGAAGAATGACGTTTGCCTCTAAAGTGAACACCAGCATACGGCCGGCCTCGGCCTGCTCGGCGCCACAGCGCAGCGCGCCGTCAACCACGTACAAGGCACGCTCTGCATAGCCACCCGGGAGCGCCAGCTCACTGCCCGCGGCCATCACCGCGTCGACGTAGAAAAGCGGCGACGAAATCTCGACGGGCGACGTCATCTCGTACGCGGTGCCTGCCAGCACCCGCAGCTGCACGCCTCGGTGGTTTCGCTCGGGCAATGCCGCCCCTGGGTAGTGGTGAAACGACGGTGCCCGTTCTTCATCGGCGCGCGGCAGCGCCACCCAAAGCTGAAGCCCGTGGAGCTTCGAGCCATTTGGGCGATGCGCGGCAGGCGTGCGTTCCGAATGCACGATGCCTCGGCCCGCTATCATCCAGTTGATGTCGCCGGGGCGAATTGGCTGAAACGAGCCCAGGCTGTCGCGATGCGACACTTCGCCTTCGAAAAGGTACGTCACGGTGGCAAGCCCGATGTGTGGGTGAGGCGGCACATCAAGGCCTTGGCCCGGAGCGAAAACCACCGCTCCCATTTGGTCGAAGAAAGTGAAGGGGCCCACCATGCGCAGCGCCGCCGATGGCAGCACCCGGCGCACTTCAAAACCACCGAGGTTTCTCGCCCGTGCGTCAATGACCGTGGTCACCACGCTTTCAGCAGACAAGCTCAAGCACTCAGGGGCCAACACGGGTTGAACGCTCATCGTGGCTCCCAAGTCAGCTGCATCATCGATTGTCTCTTCTCTCATGCTTCAGCGATGGCTGGCGAAAAACAGCAGCGTCTGCTCGATGTCAGCATCGGTCAGCTGATGCTCTCCGGCTCGAACTTCGTAGGTGTGGGCCCACCCACCCTGCTCCATCAATTGGTGCAGGCGTTTCATTTTCGGCCCTTGCCATTGGTCGCCGGCAGCCGAAATCAAGAGGGAGGGAACCGCGCGCTCAGCGAGAAAGACGGCCGGCTCGACGGGGCCACCGTGAAGAATGCCGAACCCCCGAACATCGAGCTTGGTTTCCGCGGCGAGGAGCGCGGCGAAAAAGCCTCCATTGGAAAAACCCATCACGAAAGGGCGAACGGGCGAAAGCTTCAGCCGGGCACTCACCGCGCGAAAGTGCGCACCGAGCTTCACCAAGAGCTCGCCCGCTTTTGCCTTCTGCTTCGCTTGACTGGGCCAGCAGCGCCAATGCGCGAAATCAGCTGACCAGTCGCACAGCCCCAGCTCTCCGCGAAACACCAGTACGCTGAAGCCATGTGCCACAGCGAGCTTGGCGAGCCGTGCTTCGATGTCGAGCTCAGCTGCAGGTGCATCTTCTGGGTACATGCCGTGAAGAAACATCACCACGGGTGTCTGCGCGCCGGCACCAGGCGGCACCGCCAGGCACGCGCCACTTTCGAGCGACTCAAAGCCCGCTGCGCACAGACTGGCTGACGACACCCATCGCGACTTTTCCTGCTGATGAGCACAAGCCGCCAGCAGCAACACCGCGAACACACCAACGCTGCGAACCGTCTCGCCCATTGCCCCCAAGCCTTATCACTCAACGTGACAGCGTGAGCAGGGCACCGGCAATCATCAGCGCGGTACCAGTGCCGACCTTCCACGAAATGTGCTCATTGAGCACCACCGCCGCGAGCAGAATCGTGAAGGCGAGGCTGATTTTATCAATCGGCGCTACGCGCGAAGCCGGAGCCATTTGCAGCGCTTTGAAATACGCAATCCACGAGACACCGGTAGCCACACCCGAGAGCAGCAGAAACACCACCGAGCGTGTTTTCAGTGAGGGCAGCGCGCGGTGCTCCTGCGTCGCGAACACCACCGCCCACGCGAAGAACAAAATCACCACCGTGCGAATGGCGGTGGCCAAATTCGAGGGCACATCTTTCACGCCAATTTTCGCCAAAATCGCCGTCGCCGACGCTGCGAGCGCCGAGATGAGCGCGTAGGTCCACCAAGTCATTCGCGCACTCTTATGCCGTCAGCGAACCGCTGTCGCGCGGCGATGCACGCAATCAGCGTGGTGCACCCGCGCGTCGGCGGCGTAGAGCGCTTGCTCGAAAACCCGCGCATTGGCCGGCTTGCGCATCAGCGTGGCGCAACAATCTTCGAGCGCCACCTGCTCGCGAGGCACCCTTTCGGCCCGGCCGCTCAAGAAAATGACGGGCAAATGCAGCTGCCGCTGCCGGCAGGTCTCGAGCAGCTCAACGCCGCTCATGCCCGGCAAGTCAAAGTCGGTAATCAACAAATCAAAAGGGGTTGCCAACCGCTCGACGGCTTCTTCAGCTGTTGCCACGCCGGTGGCCTCGAGCCCAAACGACTCGAGCACCATCAGCATTGTATCGCGCAAGTCTTCGTCGTCTTCGACGAGAAGAACGCGTCGAAGTCGCTCGAAAGGTCGCCCCCGGTCATTTTGCATGGCCGCGCACTGTAGACCGGCTTCGAGGTGACACGGCTTTACTTCTTGAACTGCGCCTCTGAGCCAATTTTGGCAATCACATCGAGCGCCGCGTTCGGGTATTTCGCCTTCATTTTCTCGGTAACCTCACCGGCCGTCTTCGAGCCGGCAACCGCGGCGTCAAACGCCTTGAGGTATTCACGTGTGTAACTGATGGCCGACGCATCGCTCTTCGCGTCAGGCGTCTGGTGACCCGAAATGACCACCTCGGGCTTCAGCTTCTCGAGCTTGTCGAGCATCGCCAACCAGGCTTTGCGTTCTGGCGCGTTGGTCTCGGCGGTCCACACGTGCACGCCGTTATAAAGAATGTCGCCAGCAATCAACGCCTTGGCTGACGGCACCCACACGTACGAATTGTGCGAGTCGTCGCCTTGAACGGGAGCGGTGATTTCGAGCTTCTCGCCATCGACGGTGAGCGCTCCCGCGAGCGCGTCGGGCAGCACCGGCGCGTCAGTCAAATTGGCGCCGTACATCGGCTTCCACTGCGCGACTTTGCCCTTCCACGACTTTTCAATTTCGGCGCGAGTCGAAGGTGAGGCGACCAACTTGGCCTTGGGGAACGCAGCTTTAATGACCGCGAGCCCGAAGTAATGGTCGGGGTGACCGTGCGTCACGTAGACAGTGGTGAGGTTTTTGCCCGAATCGAGCACCGCGGCCACCACCCGATGCGCGTCGGCGACGGTGAATGACGAATCAATCAGCACCGCGTCTTTTTCTCCGCTCACCAGCGTGGCAGTGACGAAGAAGCCCTGCGGGCTCCCCACAATTGGCGTCACTTTGAGAGGAGCAGCAAACACAGGCACCGCGACCAAAAACGACAGCAAGAGGGTTTTCATGGGGGCGCGAGGTAACCAGCCCTCTTTGAGCGCGCTAGCGAGATTTTGAATTGCCGCGCCGTCGAATCAAATAAAGTCTAATAATTTCATGTGGTTAACATCGATTTAATTCAAATGTCAGACTCGCCACCGATACTGTACGCATGTTCACGTCAAAACAAGAAAGCCTGGCCTTTGAGACCGAAGACCCCTTTGCGCACAGCGCGGCCGTAGCGACCTGCACCTTGAGCAACGAGCGTATCGCCGCGGGGCTCGAAGAAATCGCCCGACTGCTGCCGTACGACGTTCGCAACCAAGGCCGGCGCCGCATGTTGAACGCAGCCGCCGGGCTGATTCGTACCTGTCACCGCCCCGTGCAGCAGTTGATTGAAGACGACGGCGTCGAGGGGCTGCACCGGCTGGGCATCATCTACGAAATTGGCGGCGTGGTGAGCGACTGGGTGAGAACAGGCCAGCTGCCCTGGCTCGAGCGCCTGCGAGCCCAACGCCGTGAAGAATTGCTCCACATTCCCGGTATTGGCGCGAGGCTGGCGCAAGAACTGCGAGAGCTCTTCGGAGTCGTTGACCTCGACGGCCTGGCCGAAGTCGCGCGCTCGGGAAAATTGGCAAACGCCTGCGGCTTCGGGCCCAAGCGGGTAAAGTTGGTATCGCAGCTGCTCTCGTCGCGCGGGCTGACGACATGAAAAAAGCCAGCGCCCATTTCACTCGCCGAGTTTTCGGTACAGCGTGCGGCGGTTGATTTTCAAAATGCGTGCTGCTGCCGCTTTGTTGCCGCCGTGCGCGTCAACCACGCGCCGCACGTACGCGCGCTCAATGTCTTCAAGCGGCAGCCCGCTGCCCTCTAAGTCGGCGAGGTCTTCTGCACCGCTGGCCTTACCGGGAAAATCTAAATCTTCCGGCAGAATCGTGTCGTGGTCGCTCATCGCCACCGCGCGCTCCAAGTGGTTGGCGAGCTCGCGCACATTGCCAGGCCACGCGTAGCCAACCAGCCGCTTCATCGCCGCCGCCGACACCCCGATGAGTTGCCGCGCATGCCGTTCACTGGCGCGACTCAAAAAGAGATCGACCAGCGGCACAATGTCATCACGGCGCTCGCGCAGCGGAGGCACTTCAATGCGAATCACGTTCAGCCGGTAATAGAGGTCGGGCCGAAACAAACCTTCACGCAGCAATGACTCGAGCGGCCGGTTGGTGGCAGCCAAAATGCGCGCGCGCACCGTCACTTCATTGCTGCCTCCGAGCGGGCGCACCTTGTTCGTCTCTAACGCGTGCAACAACTTGGCCTGCACGTCGAGCGGCAGCTCACCCACTTCGTCGAGAAACAGCGTGCCTTCGCCCGCCGCCACGAAAGCGCCGGCCCGGTCTTCACGGGCATCGGTGTACGCGCCACGACGCACACCGAAGAGCTCGCTCTCAATCAAATGCCCCGGCAGCGCGGCGCAGTTGACCTGAAAAAACGACTTCTCACGTCGAGCGCTCGCGTCGTGAATCAACTTCGCCACCGCACTTTTGCCGGTGCCGGTTTCACCCGTGAGCAACACCGTGCTGTCAGAACGCGCAGCCCGGCGCGCAGCTTCGACCACTTTCTGCATCGCCGGGCTGCGGGCGACAATGGCCCCTGGCGCGTCTGTCGGCAGCGCCACGCGCAGGCGCACAATCTCACGCCTGATTTGCCGGTCTTGAAACGCGCGCTCGACGGCGAAGAGCAACGCCTCAATCTTGAATGGCTTGGCAATGAAGTCGCACGCGCCAGCCTTCACTGTCGACACCGCGAGCTCGATGCTCCCGAAAGCGGTAATGAGCAACACCAACTGCTCGGGCCGGGCAGCGAGAATCGCCGTCAGCAATTCGGTGCCGCGCAACTCGGGCATTTCGACGTCGGTGATGACCAAGTCGAACACGTCTTGCGCGATGAACGTCAACGCCTCGCGCGGAGAAGTCGAGCCCACCACTTCGGCGCCCTGCTCCACCAAGCTGTCGCGCAGAAAATCGACCACGCCCGCGTCATCGTCGACCACGAGAAACTTCTTGCCGCGAATCAGGCTCACGCCACGAGCTCCTTCAAGCCGCGCCCCTGCTGAGGAAAGTGCGCGGTGAAAATGGTGCCGTTGATTTCATCAGAAATGACCGAGACCGCGCCGCCGTGCTCGGTGACGATGGTACGCACCACCGCCAGGCCCAGGCCGGTGCCCCCCGCGTCTTGCCAGGTGGTGAAGAAGGGCTCGAAAATGCGCTCCAGCGATTGCGCCGCAATCACCGGGCCCGAGTTTTCAATGGTGACGCTCACCGAAGGTTGCTTGGCTGCGCCCGCCTGAGCAGAAAAGGTTGCGCGCGCTACCCGCACCTTCACTTGCCCTTCTTTCGGCGTGGCGCGCAGCGCATTGGTGAGCAGGTTCATCGCCACCTGCTGGGCTTGCTCGGCGTCAGCGGGCACACTCGGCAGATTCTCTTCTACCGAAAGCGAGAGTCGAACACCGCGGCGCCGGGCTTCAGGCTCGAGCAACTCCACCACTTTGGCGATGGCAGAGCCAAGGTGCGCCGGCGCCATGTGGGGTGCCTTCTTGCGCGCAAAGCTCATCAGCTGCTCGACAATGGTGGTGATGCGGTCAGATTGCTCCGCCAAAATTTCAGCGGTGCGGCGAATGTCAGCCGGCACGTCGGCGCGGGCGGCAAGAGCGCGCGCACGGCCATTGAGCACTTGCAGCGGAGAACCAATTTCATGCGCCAACCCGGCGCTCAATTGCCCCAGCGTCACCAACTTGTCGATGCGCGCCAAGCCCGCCTCGACGTCGTGCCGGGCCTCGGTTTCTTCAGCTGCTTTACGCTGCGCCGTTTGCAGCTCACGCACCATCGCGTTGAACGCCATCGCGATTTGCCCCAGCTCGTCACGGCTTTCGGTGGCTGACGCCGTCAAGTCGCCCGCGCGCACCGAATGAATCGCCGTGAGCAGCGAGCTCAAAGGCCGCCGCACGTGCAGCTGAATCAGCAGCCACGCCACCGCAATCAAGGTGGCCAACACCGTGGCAATGGTGAGCACCGTCGAATACGCCGTGGCGCGCAGGTCTTGCCGCAACGTTTCGAGCGGCCGTACCACCGCCAACATGCCCAAGCGCGCCCCGCTGTCAGAACGCAACGGCAACGCCACCACCAAGTACGACAAACCACGCGGCCCTTCGAACCGCGTCACCGGGCGGTTGGCCTGTGCCGCTTGCGCCACCGCGGGCACGGCAATTTGCTCGGCCGGCCCGCTGCCCCACGAGCTCGCCGCCAAGTGCCCGTCGGCGCCAAACACCAGCACGTCAACCGCAGAATCTTTCAGCTCCAAAGACTCTAAAATCTCACGCACGTCGGCCGGCTGCCCGTCACGCCAGGCGTTTTCGACGGCCACCTGCATCGCGGTGGCGAGCAGTTTCAGCTCATGCTCCGCGCTCGCTTGCAGGTCAGCCTCTTCTTGCAACAGTTGTCGCACACCGTAAGCGCTCAAAATAAACGCACTGGTGAGCGCCAAAGCGACCGACAGTTTGGTCGAAATTCGCACCCAACCATATGAGCAATAAATGCACACATGGCGCAACAGTGTGCACTTTTTAACAGCTCCAACCGAATCGAAACAAGTAATTACAATTGGTTATAAACAAACCATGCGGACTGGCCCTTGCTCATTGGCGGGGCACGAATGCGCCTCTCACTCCTTTTTATTTCGCCCTTGGTTCTCTTCAGCTGTACCTCTTCGCCCGAAACCCCGGCGGCGGCCTACACGGGCAACGCCAAGCCCAAACAAGACGGGGTGGTGCAAATCAAAGAAGCGTCGCGCCCGTTCATCGCGGTCGAACCGGTCAACGCAAGCAAGACGGTGGCGGTGCTCAAGGCGCCAGCCCGGGTGGCCTTCAAAGACGGCGCGATGTCGCAGCTCGGCGCGCCCTTTGCCGGCCGGGTTGAGCGGGTGCACGTCAAGACGGGAGACAAAGTGAAACCGGGAGACGCGCTCGTCACGCTCGACTGCCCCGAAGCGGCCGCGGCCCGCACCGCGCTGGCCACCGCCGATGCACGGTTGAAAGAAGCGCGGGTGGCACTGCAGCGCACGCAGCGCATGGTGGAGCAAGGCGTCGGCAGCGAGCGCGAGAAGCTCGAAGCAGAAACCAAGTTGTCTGAAGCCGAAGCCGAATTTTCACGGGCCCAAGCGTCGGCGCTCTTCGTGGGAGCCGGGGCCGGCACGGCGGTGGTGCTGCGCGCGCCCATTGCCGGCACGGTGTTGGGCCGAGCGGCGACAGTGGGAGCGGCGGTACAACCCGGCGGCGAGCCCGTCATCGAAGTGGGTGACCCCTCAGCCTTGTGGATTGTCGCCGACATTTTCGAGCGCGACTTGGCGCTGGTGCATGAAGGCGCAAAAGCGACGGTCGAGCTGAACTCGGTGCATGAGCCGCTGCTCGGCAGCGTGACGTCGATTGGCACGGTAGTAACCAACGGCATGCGTACGGTGCCGGTGCGCATTTCGCTCGACAACAGCAGCGCGGTGCTACGGCCGGGCATGTTTGGGCGCGTGGGCATTGAATCTTTCGAAGGCGGCATCACGCTGCCGACCGAAGCGGTGTTGATAAAAGACGGCAAAGACTCGGTGGTGTACGTCGAGCAAGACCCCATTACCTTCGTGCGGCGCTCGGTGGTGGTGGCTCAGCCCGTTGAAGGCAAAGTGCAAGTCATTTCAGGCATCGTGCCAGGCGACAAAGTCGTCGTCGGTGGAGCGCTTTTGCTCGACGGCTCGGCAGACCAACTTCTTTAGCCCAAGGCCGCCATGCTCCGCCCACTCATCAACTTTTGCGTGCAGCGCAGGTTGCCGGTTCTCGCTGCCACGCTCGTCATCGCGCTCTACGGCGTGCGCGCATATTTGCAGACACCCATCGAAGCTTTTCCCGACGTCACCAACATTCAGGTGACGGTGATTGCGCAGCTACCGGGGCTGGCGCCCGAAGAAATTGAACGGCAAGTCACGGTGCCCTTGGAGCGCGTGCTCAACGGCACTCCCGGCATGCTGCAGATGCGCAGCGAAAGTTTGTTTGGGCTCTCACTCATTTCGCTCACTTTCGATGACGACGCAGACCCTTTCAAAGCGCGCACCATGGTCAGCGAGCGGCTGACTGAAGCTGAAGTGCCGCCCGGCTCAGACATCAAGCTGTCGCCTGAAGCGACTCCGCTGGGAGAAATTTACCAATTCAGAGTCAGCAGCGACCGGCACACCTTGGCCGAGACGCGCTCGGAGTTGGAATGGAACATCGCCCGCACGCTGAAACAGGTGCCTGGCGTGGCTGACGTGGTGACCTTCGGCGGTTTTTTGAAAGAAATTCACGTGGAGGTCGACCCTTCGCGCCTGCTCGCACACGACATCACGCTCGCCGACGTCACCGAAGCGTTAGAACGTTCAAACCGCAACGTGGGCGGCGGCTTTTTAAAAAACGGTGACCAAGAGCTCACTGTTCGCGGCGTGGGTTACCTGCGCAGCCCGCGCGACATTCAAGAAATCGTGCTCAAGAGCGAAGGGGGCACGCCCGTCACAGTGGGAGACGTGGCGCGCGTGGTGGCGTCGCACACGCCTCGCCGCGGAACGGTGGGTTACAACCAGCTGCAGAACGTAACCGAGGGCTTCGTGCTCTTGCGCCGTGGAGAAAACCCCAGCGTGGTGCTCGACGGCGTGCACGCCAAGGTCGAAGAGCTCAACAACAACATTTTGCCCCAGGGCATGAAGATTGAGCCTTTTTACGATCGCACCAACTTGGTGGCCCACACGCTTTCCACCGTGCATCACAACTTGTTGCACGGCGCGCTCTTGGTGCTGTGCGTGGTGTGGCTGTTCTTGCGCAGCATGCGCTGCTCACTGGTGGTGGCGTCGATTATTCCACTCGCGCTCCTGGCCGCGTTCATCGGGCTGAAAACCATTGGCTTGCCCGCCAACTTGGTCTCGGTAGGAGCGATTGACTTTGGCATTCTGGTCGACGGCGCGGTGGTGCTCGTCGAAAACGTGTTGCACGAAGCGGCGCGGCGCAAACCGAAAAAGAAACGCGAACTGCTGAGCCTGATTTTGCACTCGGCGCTCGACGTGGCGCGGCCCACCTTCTTCGCGATGGCCATTATCATCGCGGCGCTGATACCCGTCTTCACCTTGGAGCGCGTCGAAGGCCGCATTTTCCGCCCGCTTTCGCTCACCTACAGCTTCGCCCTCGCCGGCGCGCTGGTGTTCGCGCTCACCGTGGTGCCGGCGTTGCTCGCGGTGGTGCTGCGACCGAAAGACGTCGAAGTGAGTGAGCCGAAGTTGCTCGTGAAATTAAGAGACCACTACCGCGGCGCGGTGACCTGGCTGTTGGAGCACAAAAAAGTCATCTTCGGCGCAGTGGCTGCGCTGCTGGTGCTGACGGTGTTGGTCGGCTCGCGCGTGGGCAGCGAATTCTTGCCCGAGCTTGACGAAGGCGATTTCGTGGTCTTCGTCGAAATGCCTCCCAGCATTTCGCTCGAGCGTGGATCGAGCATTTTGGTTGAAGTGCGCAAGCGCATTCTCGCTTTTCCCGAAGTGCTCGAGACCTTGAGCGAGCACGGGCGGCCTGAAGACGGCACCGACAACGAAGGCGTCAACATGAGCGAGACCTTCGTTCGCCTGAAGCCGCATGAGCAGTGGCGCAACGGCTGGGACAAAGAGCGCCTGATTCAAGAAATGCGGGCGTCGCTCACCGAAATTCCCGGCGTGCAGTTCAACTTCTCGCAGCCCATCAAAGACAACGTTGAAGAAGCCGTGAGCGGCGTGCGCGGCAAAGTGGTGCTCAAGGCGTTCGGCACTGATTTAGACGTGATGCGCGAGACGCTCGAAAAATCTATCGCGGCGCTGCAGAAAGTCGACGGCGTGGTCGACTTGGGTCTCTACCGTGATTCCAGCGTGCCCCAGCTGCAAATTCTGCTCGACCGCCCGGCCCTGGCCCGCGCCGGCATCAGCGTGAGCGCCGCACAAGACGTGATTGAAACCGCGCTGAGCGGCAAGCTGGTGACCGAGCTATGGGAAAAAGAACGACCGGCTCCCGTTCGGGTGATTTTTCCCGTCGCCGAGCGCGACGACGCCGCGCGCATTGGCGACATTTTGATTCCCACCACGGGTGGCAACCGCGTGCCACTGCGTGAAGTGGCGCACATCGAGCAGGCGATGGGCCGCGCCAATATCAACCGCGAGGCAAACAGCCGCGTGCTGGCGCTGAAGTTCAACGTCGAAGGGCGCGACATGGGCTCGGTCATCAAAGACGCCATGGCCGCGGTAAAAAAAGACGTGAAGGTGCCAGAAGGTAACTTTCTCGTCTGGGGCGGCGAATTCGAAAACCAGAAGCGCGCGTTAGGCCGGCTCGCGGTCATCGTGCCGCTCTCGTTTCTCGTCGTCTTCGCGCTGCTCTACATGGCGCTGGGCAGCGCCAGGAGCGCGGGCACGGTGTTGGTGGTGGCTCCGTTTGCAATGAGCGGTGGTGTCTTTGCGCTCGCGCTGGTGGGCGTGCCGCTGTCAGTGAGCGCCGCGGTCGGGTTCATCACGCTGCTGGGGCAAGTGTGTTTGGCTTCGTTGTTGGTGGTGAGCGCGGTCGACGAAAGACGCCGGGCGAACGAAGCCTTGAAGCCGGCCCTGGTAGAAGGCGCGGCCAGTCGTTTTCGCGCAGTGTTGATGACCGCCTTGCTCGCGATGCTCGGTTTGATGCCCACGGCGGTGTCGAATGGCGTGGGCAGCGAAACGCAACGGCCCTTTGCGGTGGTGATTATCGGCGGTCTGGTGACTGCCGTCGCCGTGACGCTCTTCGTGTTGCCTGCGGTGTACAGCGTGCTGGTGAAGCAGCTGCCGGTGGCCGCCAACGTCGACGATGAAGAAGACGGGCCGGCCGCGGGGCCTGCAAATAAAAGTCCGGTGGAAGGAAAGGAGGCCCAAGCAGCATGAGTCGTTTAGACAGCCCGTGGGGCGTTTTTCTCCTTCTCCTTTCCGCCGGCGCTTTTGCGCAGGGCCCGGCGTTGCCCGAGTCACTGACCTTGTCGAAAGCGCTCGAATTGCTCGAGCAAACCAGCCCGCGCACCGCGGCCGACAAAGCGCAAATCGACGTCGTCGCGGCAGACCGCGCGGCAGCCGACGTTCACCCCAACCCGTCGGTGAGCTACTCGGGCCAGCGCTTGGTCTCGGGCGCCAACACCGGCGCGGTGACCCAGCACCAAGTCGTACTCGAGCAGCCGTTGCTCATTTTCAACCAGCGCGGGGTGCGACGTGACGCGGCAGAGTTGAATGTCTCGGCAGCGAAAGCGCGCGTGGCGGCTGACTTGGCAGACCGTCGGCGGCAAGTGCGCGAGGCTTTCGTCGAGCTATTGTCGAAGCAAGAACAGGCACGGGTTTTAGACGAGAGCGCCGCTGACTTGGAGCGGGTAGAAAAAGTGGTGGCCGGCCGGGCCTCAGCGGGAGACCGCAGCCGCTACGATGTGGCGCGCATCGAAATTGAATCGCGCACACTGCGGGTCGAAGCAATGAACGCAAAAGCTGACGTCGAAGAGGCTTCGCGCAAGTTGGCAGCGCAGTTGGGTTTGCCCAACTGGGCGCCCCACGCCGAGGGCGACCTGTCGCCCGCCCAGATAGAAACCGACTTCACCCGCCTGTGGGAAACGGCCTTGCAGCAGCGCCCCGGTTTGCGGGCGATGCGAGAACGGCAAGCGGCCGCGCGGGGAGCGCTCAGCGTGGCACAGCGCGACCGTTGGCCCGTGCCGTCGATTTCGGCCGGCGTGGCATTCACACAGTCAGACGATGGCGTGTCAGCGTACTTTGGGTTGTCATTGCCGCTGCCTCTCTTCGACCGCAACCAAGGCGCCGTCGCGCGGGCCACGGCCGACATCGAAGCGCAAAGGCTGGGCGAAGAAGCCGAGCTCGCCGAAACACGTGCCGAAATTGAACGCGCGGGTGGCGTCTTGGTGAAGCAACGCGAGGCGCTGAGCACCCTGGAGCGCGACGTAGTGGGCCGTTTACCGGCCTTGCGCAAAATGGCCGAAGACGCTTACCGCGAGGGGCAAAGCGGCATTTTAGAACTGCTCGACGCGTTTCGTTCGCTCAAGGAGCTGCGCGTGCAGTACTCGCGGCAACAAGAGAGCGTGAAGCTCGCCGAGGTTGCGGTGATTGCCGCGGCGGGCCTCGATGCCACCTCTCAGGGGCGGTGAGCGTGGCTCACCCTTGCGGAATTTCGGCTTCGACGAGCTGCGCGAGCAGGGTCAGCGACTCTTGCCAGCCGAGGTAGCAGCCTTCGACCGGAATCGCAGAGGGAATGCCCTCTTGCACCACGTTGAGCTCGGTGCCGACTGACACTTTTTTCAACGTAATGGTGGTGGTCATTTGCCCAGGCAGGTTGGGGTCGTCGAATTTGTCGGTGTGGCGAATGCGCTCGTTCGGCACCAACTCGAGAAACTCACCGCCGAATGAATGGCTGTGACCGGTGGTGAGGTTGGTGAATGACATTTTATAAGTGCCACCCACCTCGGCCTTGAGTTGGTGAACTTTGCCAGTGAAGCCGTGCGGCGGCAGCCACTTGGCCATCGCGTCGGCATTCAAAAAGGCCCGGTAGATTCGCTCGGGCGGGGCTTGGAGCACGCGGTGCAGCTTGACGGTGTTGTTCGTAGTCATGGCTTTCTTTCTTTGGTTTTGAGCGTTCGTCTCGGCCGTCTGCTTCGGTAAAGACGACAAAGAGAAAATGGTGAAACCGACATGCCCTTTCTTTTTTTCGTGTTCACAGCAGGCTTGAGAGCAATTTCCGTAACTTGTGTGCTGTACCTTTGCAACGTGAGTTTGTTTTGAAAGTCAGCATGGTTGTAATCACCGGCCCGCGCTCTCTCTGAACTCGCGTCAACCCGTCTTGTCGACCTGGAAGTGCCAGCCCTCTTGTTGAGTGTGAGCCAAACGGTGAAAATTTTTCACCATTCAGCACACAGTTCTTGCCCGCTGCTGTTCCAAGGTGAACAAAGGCTTCCGCGCCCCTTTCGGACATGAGAGCGCGTCGCCACCCAGAAGCTTAAGAGACATTCAACCCGCCCTCGCTTCATTTGAGCCAACTACTCTTTAGGTCCAAGACCTGGAGTTCAAATCGTCAGTCACGCTCGGGATAGCACGGAATTCAGAACTCGAATCGAAACGCGTCGGCCACAACGAACGATTGCCCAAAGAGCAGCACTCGCACGTCTTCGCCAGAGCCCTTTTCCTTCCATTCACTGGTGACTGAAACGGTCGCTCCGCAACGCGAGACAACTTCAGCAACCTCGCGAATGAGGCTGACCGGCGCGCACATAAACAAACCATGACCGGCCTGAAAGATTTGGGCACCGGCCCCGTATTCTTCGAACCGGCGCCACCCTTCACTGCTCTCACTCACGCATGCCTGCACGCGCTCGAACGCATCGACCGAGGCTCTCTGTGCATTCGACACGTAAAGATTCGACCAAGCTTCTTGGTAGTCGCGCAGCAGCGGGTGTTTCCCACTGATTTCCGCCGAGGCGTAGTCAACCTCAACGAAGCGCGACTCGCGCTTGCCCGAAAAGTGTACCCGCGCCATGGGTCCCGCGTTCGGTTGGGTAACCCAGTAAGTCGTTTGCCGCCGAACGATTGTCCCAGGTCCTCTCAATGCCGGAGGCACAGCCGAAGAGGCCCCCGCGCGCGCAAAAACTTCTGCCGACAAGGCTTCAGGGAGCGCATTCAAAATTTCCGAAAAACGACTTTGGGTGAAAGAAACAACGTCGATGACACCGCGCGTCTGAAACGGGCTGGTATTGAAGCCATCTTCAATGTCGTTGAACCAGATGACCTGGTTTCCAGTCACTGCGACTGCCCAGAATTCGTCTCCCGAATATACCGAGAGTTTGCAGCGCCACTTCTGCGGCTCAATGCGAATTCGCTCCCAAGCCATGCGCACCACGTCGTCAGCCTCGGCAAGCGCCGTTGCCATCAGCGTTGTCAGCTCACTTTTGGAGATGGGTGAAAACTCATTCATTGTTCGGCACCTGCCGCCGATTCATGCCGCAGATAAGCGGCATCACGCAAGCGACGTCTTTGGGCATCGACAACATGTGGGCCGCGAAAGTAACGGCACAACCATAACCACCCCTCAGTCTTCCACTTTTTCAATTTGACTGACGAAGTCAGGCCATTCGGTTGGCGCCGCCGAGCGAACCTGTTACGGCCAATCGTCACCTGAAGGGGGGAGCGATGACGAGCGTCGACAAGCAAGGCTTGCTGTACCAGGGTTCAGCGCAGGCTCTTCACCAGCCACAAGAAATACAAACTTTTCTGCTCATGCTGAGTAACACGTTGGCGCCGCTCAACAACGCTGACGAGGTTCAGCGCACCGCGGCCCGCGTGCTCGCAGAGCACCTGAACGCGAGCAATGTCTATTTTAAAGCGGGAACAGAGAACCCCCTCGGAGAACGTGAAGACGTTCTCTGGCTAGGGCCCGATGTCAACACCTGCAGCCCGCTCAACACGGCTGAGCGCGCCCACCCTGCGCGGCTTGGCGTCGCCGCGTGGGCGGTGTTTCCCATCGTGAGAGGCGGTCAGCGCATCGCCAGCTTGGTCGTTCATCACACCCAACCCCATTCGTGGACTCAGCCTGAAATCGCGGTGATTCGCGCCACTGCCGAAAGAACGTGGGCCGAGGTTGAGCGTGCGCGCGCCGAAACAGCCCGACGTGCGAGCGACGCCCGCCTGCAGGTCGCGCTCGACGCCGCCGAAATGGGAACTTTCGTTTGGTACCCCGAGCAAGACCGCGGCGAATGCGACGCACGAACACTGGCGCTCTATGGGCTGGCGCCCGACGAGTCACTCAACCACGTGCGCGGCATCACCGAATTGATTCTTCCCGACGATGCTCACTTACACCACCAAGCAGTGCTGCGCGCCCTCGACCCACGCAGCGGCGGTTTGTTTCGCAGCGAATGCCGCATACGCCGCCCCGTCGATGGCGCCGTGCGGTGGGTAGCCCATGTCGGGCAAACCCAATTCGAAGGCAGCCCGCCCAAGGCAATTTCAATTACCGGGGTTTGTTCAGACATTACCGAACGCAAACAAAGCGAAGTCACTTTGCGCGAAGTCAAAGAGCAAAAGTCTTTTTTGCTCAAGCTCGCCGACACACTGCGACGGCTGAGCAACCCGATGGCGGTACAAGCCGAAGCGGCCCGAATGCTCGGCGAGCATTTGAGCGCCAACCAAGTGCACTACGGCGAAAATGTGGGCGGCAGGGTGGTCATTCATCAAGGCTACGGCGACGGTCTGCCACCGATGGTCGGCAGCTTCAGCCCTCTCGATTTCGGCGAGCGCCTGGTGGCAACCTACCGCGCTGGCCGTACCGCCGTTTGCAACGACGTGACCTGCGACACCACCCTCAGTGACGCCGAAAAACGCGTCATCATTGACGCAGGTTTTCGTTCGTACATCGCGGTGCCCTTGGTGAAAGACGGCGTCTTGTCGGCGACATTGGCAGCCCACTGCATCGCGCCACGCCATTGGTCGCCCAAAGAGGTGGCGTTGGTAGAAGAAGTGGCCGAGCGCACCTGGGGTGCTGTCGAGCGCGCACGGGCCGAAGCGGCGTCGGTCAAAGCCAACCAAGCAAAAGACGAATTTCTGGCCACCCTGAGCCACGAATTGCGCACGCCGTTGGCTCCCATTTTGTTGTGGGGGCGCGCGCTGCTCGCCGGCAACGTGCCAATGAAAGACTTTGGCCGAGCGGTCGAATCAATTGTGCGGAGCGCCGAAAGCCAGTCGCGCCTCATTGAAGACCTGCTCGATTTAATGCGCCTTCAGTCGGGTAAGTTGACGCTCGAGAAACGACCCGTACCGGTCGAAAACATTGCCCGCGCGGCGCGTGAAGTCATTCGGCCAACCGCTGACGCCAAAGGGGTGACGCTGCAGACCGAGCTCGAGCCCGGTCTAAGAGACATCGTGCTCGACGCCGACCGCTTTCAACAAGTGCTGTGGAACCTGCTATCGAACGCGGTGAAATTCACTCCGAGCGGTGGCCAGGTGTCGCTTCGCTTTCGAAAGCATGCGGGGCACCTCGAGGTACACGTCAGCGACAGCGGGCAAGGCATCGCTCCTGACTTTTTGCCACGCCTGTTTCAACGCTTCTCTCAGGCGAACATGGGCGAACGCCGGCAACACGCGGGCCTGGGCATCGGGCTCGCGCTGTGCCGCTCACTGGTCGAGCTGCATGGAGGCACGGTGAACGCAACGAGCGACGGCGAGGGAAAAGGCGCGGTCTTTACGGTTCGCGTGCCCTGGGTGGAAGCCGCCGCCACGCCGAGCGACACCCACACCGCGACGTGCCCTTCTGCACCTTCGTTGAGCGGCTTGAGCGTGTTGCTCATCGAAGACGACGTGCACACCCGCGAGGTCATGCAGTGGACCCTCGAGCACACCCAGGCCGAAGTGGTGGCCGTCGGCACCGGCTTCGAGGCGCTGGCCCGGCTCAAAGAGCGGCATGCAATGCCTCCTTCGGTCATCGTCTGCGACATTGGGTTGCCCGAGATGAACGGCTATGAGCTGATTGAGGCCATCAACCGGGCGCGGCGGGCTGAAGGCAAAAAGCCCATTCCCGCGTGCGCGGTGAGCGCCTATGCGCGTGACGAAGATCGCCAGCGCGCCATCGAAGCGGGTTTCGAGCGCTACATCGCCAAACCAGTGAGCGCCGAGGTGCTGGTAGCAACCGTCAACGAGTTGGGTAACCCACACTAAGCAGGCCGAGGGGTTCGAAAAGTCAAAGACGACCCAGGGGGTGTGTTCTGACCTGTGCTCCTGCCCAATTTCTCTATAGAGATGTCGTGGCCCCTTCGTTGCACACCTTCAAGGCATGAACGGTTTAGAGCACGACGCCGCCATGAAACCTACACTGGCCCCGGCCGAAGGCCCCACGTCGGTAAAGCTGGGGAGCTACGAGTTGTTCAATCGACTGGGGCGCGGCGGCATGGCCGAGGTTTTCTACGGGCGCGCGCTCGAAGGCCCCCGCGCGGGTTGGCCGGTGGCTTTCAAGCGGTTGTTGCCTCACCTGTCGGCCGATGAAACACAGCAGCGCCTATTCGCTCAAGAAGCCAGCTTGAGCCGGCTTTTGGCGCACCCCCATGTGGTCAGCGTTTACGAAGTGGGCGTGGTGCGCGGCATCTCATTCATCGCGATGGAGCACGTCGACGGGCGTGATGTGGGGCAAATGATTCAGCGCTGCCGGGCGCGCGGCATTCAACTGCCCATCGACTTCGCGGTGTACCTCGCCAAAACGTTGCTCGATGCGTTGGCTTACGCGCACCAACTCAACGGCGACGACGGCCGGCCTCTTCAGCTTGTGCACTGTGACGTTTCACCGTCGAACGTTTTCATCTCGCGGGTGGGCGACATCAAGCTGGGTGACTTCGGTGTTTCGCGCACTTTTTTGAACGAGGGTGACAACTCGCCCATTGCTGGCAAAGCGCACTACTTGTCTCCCGAAGCGCTCGAAGGTGAAATCGACTTCAACACCGATTTATGGGCTGCCGCGGTAACGCTGTATGAGCTGCTGACGCTCGAGCGCCCATGCGCCGGAGACAACCCGACCATGGTTTTGAAGAACGTGCGCAAGCGCAAGCTCACGCCGGTGCGCAATCTGCGGCCTGAGGTTCCCCAAGAGCTCGAAGACGTGCTGACGCGCGCATTCTCGAAGAAGCCAAAAAACCGCTTTCACAGCGCGGCTGAATTCGCCGCGGCATTGGTGCCGCACTTCGATGAGCGCATTGGCACTCCCTTGGCGATTGCGGCGGTGGTGCGCGGGTTGTTCGGAGCCAGTGAGCAGTCGCAGTAAGGGGCCGACCGTCACTTCAACCGCTTCAAGCCTCTGTGCTTGATGATGTTCTTGTAGTCCCACTGAATGTCGCGAGACTTTTTGAGCCAGCGACGCAAGTCGCGCACCTTGATGTCAGCGGGGCTGTTGAAGAACGCCTGCGCCGCCTTGAAGGAGCCTTCGGGTTTGAGGCCGGGCTCGTCAAACGACTGGCCGCTCCAAAAAAGCAAGCGCGGGCCGCTCTTCAGCACGCTGTAGCCGACAATGGGGTTGCCTTCGAGAAACCACACCGGGTGGGCATGCCAGACTTTGCTTTCTGCGCCGGGCAACCCTCGGTCGATTTCTTCACGCAAAACCTTGAGCACGGCGCGAACTTCGCGCGTTTGCGCTGCGTGGTAGCTCACAATGGTGTTAGCCATGCCCAGGCAACTATCACAATGCGCACGGCAAACCAGGCAACTTGACTGACGCGCCACCGCCCGCGAAGGTGGCCGCCACATGGTGACGGCCAAATCGAAAACTCCGCAGACGAAGCGCGCCCAGAAAAAAAGCTAACCGCACCAAGTTTCATACAGCGGGTGGGAAACCGACATGGAATCGACTCTGCAAAAACCAATTTCTGCTCCGGTGAAGGTGGGCGGCACCCATTCAAAAGGGCTGCTCGTCGGCTACTGGGTCACCACCGCGCTCTTCTGTCTGCAAATGGGCTTCACCGCGTACGCGCAGTTGAAGCTGCCGCAAGTGGCGCAAATGTTCACGCACTTGGGTTTTCCCTCGTATTTTCGCGAAGAGCTTTCGTGGGCGAAATTTCTGGGGGTGGCGGTGTTGCTGGCGCCTGCTCCCGCGCGGCTCAAAGAATGGGCGTACGCGGGCTTCGCCATCACCCTCGTGTCGGCACTCATCGCGCACTTCGCGTTGGGCGACGCGGCGCAGGTGTGGCTCTGGGCGGCCGGCACCGGCGTGCTCTGGGCGCTCTCGTATTTCTTCTGGCTGGCCGTGCAGCGAACACGTCAATACGCGCGTTGATCTTGCAGTGCGAACGCCGCGCCTTGCGGGTCTTGGCACACCGCGATGCGCTCACCGGTCGACAGCGTGAGTTGGTCAACCACCACCCCGCCTGACGCGAGCACAGCGTTGACTGACACGCTCAACACCTGCACGCGAAAATGAACCAGCCAATGCGGGTGCACACCGGCACGCCCCTCGATGCCCGCCATCACCCCGACGGGCAGGCCCTCTGGCGCATACGCAAAGGGGTGAAAAACCCCCAGCCGCCCCAAATTGCGCGCTGGCCCAAAGTGCCACCCAAAGAGCTCACCGTAATTCTTCTTCGCGCTTTCGACGTCGTGGGTATTGAGGCTGAACCAAGCCACCGTGGGCCGCATGCTGTCTTCAGAAACGCCCATGGGAGGTTTCGCGAGCGCAATCACCGCTCCCCCCGGGTCGCGCATCACCGCGGCCTCGAGGCCCTGGGGGTTCACCCATTTGGGCGCCAAGGGCGAAGCACCGCGCCCGTGAAACGCCGCCGACGCACGGTCAACGTCGCCCACATCGAGAAAGGAGAGCCAATGTGCGGGCGCTCCACGGGCAATCGCTTGCTCATGCAATTGCACGACGTCGAGCCCTTCGCCCCCGAGCAGCGCTGAATAAAAAGCGCGTGCTCCTTCGACATCGGTCGTGCGCAGCGTCACCTGAAAGAACGGAGTCATCGTGAAGCCAACTTGCATACCTAAGGGCGGTTCCACCGTCTTCGAAATAACGGCGCGCTTTCATCACCCGAGGCTCAAGCGAAATTTCTTCGCCCAGTCGAGCACCACTTCACAGAACGCGGTGACCTTGCGCGGCACCTGGCCGCTGTTCGGGTAAAGCAGCGCCAGGTCAAGCTTCACCGCGTTGGGCGGGTCGGCGAGCGGCACCGCTTCAAGCCACCCTTCGCGCACGTACGGCGCGGCGGCGAAGGCGGGTAACAGGCAAATTCCCGCGCCTTCGCGGGCCAGGCTGCGCGAGAGCAAAAAATCGTCGCTGAGAAACCGGCACGGCACCTCGGGGGCAATCTTCAGCGTGGCGCGCAAACCTCGGTGCAAGACCCACTCGTGGCGGGGGTCACCCACCTCTTTCGGTTTGCCGCGCCGGGCCAAATAGCTGGGCGCGGCGTACCAACCACTCATGCCGATGCCGAGCCGGCGAATGGTCAAGGTCGAATCTTTCATTTGGGTGACGCCACGAATCGCCACGTCGATGCCGGCCGCAACGAGATCGAGCACGGTATTGGTGGTTCGCAAGTCGACTTGCACGTCGGGGTAGCGCAACGCGAAGCGCGTCACCACGTCAGCCAGTACGACGAAAGCAAAGTCGTGCGGAGCGGTGATTCGCAGCAACCCCGACGGCTCGGCCGCGCGCTCGGGCAGCTTTTGCACGGCCTGGTCAAGCGCCGCCAGGTGTTGCGCGGTGCGCTCGTACAGGGCAGTGCCTGCGGTAGAAAGGGCCACGGCGCGGGTGGTGCGGTGCACCAATTCAGTGCCCAACTGGGTCTCGAGCGCGGCGATACCCCGGCTCACCGTGCCTTTGCCCACCCCCAGCTTTCGGGCGGCTTTGGTGAAGCTTCCTTCTTGGGCCACGGTTACAAATACCGCCAATAGGCCATAGTCAGCCTGTGTTTCTTTCATGCAACAACATGTTGTCATTTTGAGTACTGGCGCGAAATACGAAACAGCATCATTTTCTCTCGAAGCAAGCGACGAGAACCCCATGGGCCACCCCAACATCATCGAAACCGAAGCCGAGCTCGAAGCCATTGTGCGCGCCGCGAAGACCGTGGCGGTGGTGGGCATGAAAGACGAGCGCACGCCTTACCTGCCGTCGTACGAGATACCGCGCGCGGTCGAATCGCACGGCTTGCGCGTCATTCCGGTCAACCCTCACATCGAAAAGTCGCTGGGGAAAAAAGCTTTCTCCTCGTTGGCGGCAATGGGTGAACGGGTCGACATCGTCGACGTTTTTCGCCGCATCGACGCCATTGCACAGCTGGCTGACGACGTGCTCGCATTGCCCCAAGCGCAACGGCCCAAAGTGGTTTGGTTGCAGAGCGGCATTCGGCACGACGCGGCGGCGCAGCGGTTGGCTGAAGCAGGCATTCAGGTGGTTCAAGACCGGTGTCTCGGCGTGTATACGTCGCGTTACCGTTAACCGCTCTTTAAGCGCGGGAGGCATTGATGAGCAATGAAGAGGGCAACAACGGCTTCACCCGGCGTGAAGTCACCGTCGCCGGCGCAGCGGGTTTGACGGGGCTGGCGACTGCGTCATCGTCGTCAAAGGGCACGGCAGCGGCGGTGCGCTCGCGCATGCCCGTAGTCTTCGTGCCGCATGGCGGGGGCCCATGGCCTTTCGTCGACATGGGCGGCATGGCGTCGATGCGCGACATCGCGTCGTTGCGGGCGTACTTCGTCGGCTTGCCCAAGTCGTTGCCCACCAAGCCCAAGGCGTTGCTGGTCATCTCAGCGCATTGGGAAGAAGCGGTTCCCACGGTGATGACGTCTTCGAAGCCTCCGCTCTTTTATGACTATGGCGGCTTTCCTCCCGAGGCTTACACGTTGACATGGCCTGCTTTGGGCGACCCTCTTTTGGCCCAGCGCGTGGTGGGGCTGCTCGAAGCTGGGGGCATGGCGGCGAAGACTGACGAGCGCCGCGGGTATGACCACGGCACTTTCATACCCTTCAAGTTGTCGTGGCCAGCGGCCGACATTCCGACGATTCAACTGTCTCTCAAGCGCAACTACGACCCGGCCGAGCATTTGGCGATGGGCCGCGCGCTCGCTCCGTTGCGTGACGAGGGCGTGCTCATCGCGGGCAGCGGCATGAGCTTTCACAGTTTTCGTTCATGGCGCATGGGCACCGCGCGGCAAGACTCGCAGGCCTTCGACACGTGGCTGCAAGAATCGGTCACGGGTTCTCCTTTGCGACGCACAGAGCGGCTGACGGCGTGGGAGTCAGCACCCGGCGGGCGCGTGGCCCACCCACACGAAGACCACCTGGTGCCGCTGATGGTAGTGGCCGGCGCCGCGGGCGACGACGTGGGCCGCATTGCCTATAGCGACGAATTCATGGCGGCGCGCATCACCGCGGTGCACTTCGGGTAGCGCTTATTTTGTTTGCCAGTGTGTTAGGCCGCCGTGTCTTCACATGAAAGCAACGTCGACAATGAGCCCGCGGGTGGTGGCGGTGAATGCCCCCAGCAATGCTGATTTCTTCGCTCGCCACGGCCGCGCGGGCACCGTGGGTCTGGTGGGTGGAGCCGCCTTCATCGACCGCATGATTCGCCGCAGCCAGCGCAAGCTCAACGCCGACCGCGAATGGTCTCAATTCAGCCACGCGTTCATCTTTGTCGGCCCGCGCGAAGACGGCGCCTTGTGGGCCCTAGAATCAGACATCGACTTTCACCGCGAGCGCGTGCAAATCGGCGTGCAGGAAAACCGCGTTGAAAAATACGGTGACGAAAAAGAGTACCCCCATGTGGCGGTGCTCGACTTCAACCTGACGCCGCCGCAGGTGAAACGCGTCATCGGCCTGGGTCTCGACTTGTTGGCGCGGCGCACCCAGTACTCTCTGCGTGAATTGCTCGCCGTGTACATGAGCTTGAAGAAGCCTTCGTCGCGGCTCGGGGCCAACAAGCTTGCCCGCGAACGGGCATTGTTTTGCTCGGCCTTCGTGCAGCACTTGTATTCGGCGGTGAACATCGACTTCGCGCCGGGCATCGAGACCAAGCTGACGCTGCCCGAAGACATCGCCCAGACCGAAGCGCCTCACACCCGCTACATGCGCGTACCAGTCACCGACCGGTAAATCGTCAACCCGGCACGCGAAGTGGAGCGCGCTCTCAACCAGCGCTCCGAAGCAAGCTCCATGTCTACACAGCACACCGCGATAGAGCGCTCCTTCGCGAGCATTTTCAGGCGTTGGAGCACCCGCGTCAGCGTTTCACCGTTGAACGGTGAGTAGAGAAAAAACACCGTGCCCTCGAGCGGAGCCTCGGCCGCGTCGCCCTGTGTGAAGGTGACGCGGGCAAGGCCCAGTGCGCGGGCACGGGCCTGCGCCAATTGCACCAGCCCGGGCTGAAACTCGATGCCGTGGGCTCGCGCGCCAGAGAGCAAATGGCCAATCAACGCCACGCGCCCCAAACCAGACCCCAAGTCGACGAGCGTGTCTTCGGTGCGCAACGGCAACTCGCGCACCATCGCCACAATGTCGTCGACCTCACACGGCACATACGGCACCCCGCCCCGCGGCAACGCTTCTTCTTCAGGCGCTTCAGGCATGCCGAGCAATGCGTCAACCCACGCATCACGCGCGTGGGCCGGCTCGGCCAGCAATTGCGCCAACAGCGATGAACCGCGCAGTAAGTGAGTCACGGCTTTGTTGACATGCAATGTTAACGGCGCAGCTGGCAAAGCAAATCTTCCTTTAGGTTTTGATTCGCTTTACCGGCACCGGGTGAGCCAGACATATAAGGTGCAACGAGCACCATGCCACCCCGCCCACTCTCTCCCGTGCTGTTGCTCGGCGCCGGCCGCGGTGAAGCCACCTGCGGCATTTTGTATTTGGCGGCGTACTTGCGGCGCAACGGGGTCGAAGCCTTCGTACGGCTGGTCGACGACGACACCGACGACGAGACCATCGCCCAGTCGATGACCGCCCTGCTCTCGCACGTGAAGCCACAACTCATCGGCATCAGCCTGAAGTGGTTCAACCACCTCTCGCGCGGGCTGCTCATCGCGCAGACCGTGCGCCACATCGACCCCGACGTGCGCATCGTGGTGGGCGGCAACAGCGCTTCATATTTCTGGCGCGAATTGGCCGCTTACGACTGCATCGACGACATCGTGCTCGGCGACGGCGAGCGCCCATTGCTCTCTGTTTGCAGGCGAGACAAGGCGCCTTTCAACTGCGTCACCCGCGCCCAAGACGGCCACCCGAAGCGAGCGCCGCTTGGCTACGTGCAGAGCGTAAAAAGCGACGAGGTTTTCTATTCGCACTTCGACGACATGTTTTTGAGCGGCATCGACCGGCACTCTTTCTCGGGCTGGGTACAACCGGGCAAAGGCTGCAGCGAGAACTGCGTGTACTGCGGAGGCACCCGCGGCATGGAGCAAGCCTCGTTTGGCCGACCCACGTCTTTCTTGCGCCCGGTGAAGAGCGTGCAGAAAGACCACCATGAAATCGTGGGCCGCGGTTGGCAGCTCCGCTACGACTTCGCGGGCGGCACCGCTGATTTTCTGACGCACGCGTGGCAAGGGCACGACCTGTCGCGCCACGCGGTGACGTACTTTCTGTGGGGCGTGCCTGAGCGCTCGCTCGTCGACGCATTGAGCGCCACATTCGGCCGGGTGTACATGGTGCTCGACGTGGGTTGCTTTTCGCAAACGCAGCGCCACGACTTGATGCGCCGCGGGTTGCTCAAACCGTGCCCGACTGACGCCGAGCTTTTCGACACGGTCGACTTTTGCCGTCAACACCCCAACGTGAAGTTGGAGGTATGCGGTATCGCCGGCCTGCCCCACACCAGTGACGAAGCGCTGCGTGAAGAATTGCCGTTGGTCGAAAAATTGCTCGAGCGCGGTCTCGATGTCGGCTGCCAGCGGCTGGAATCGCAACCAGGTGCGTTGGTCACACAACATGCCGACCGCTTCGGCATGGCGACTGACGCGCACACATTTGAAGGCTTCGTCGACTGGTTTTCAGCACATGGGCATGCCACCGACGGCGCTTTTCCCATGGTGCGGTACCGCGACGTGAAGCTCGAAGCAAAAGTGCAAAAGCATTTCGAGAAGGTTTACCGCGCCATGCAGCGAGGCAAGCCGACACGTCATGCTTCGTTGCACACCCGTTGGGTGAGCAACGTCGGCGCACAAGCAGATGTGTCACTCGGCGAATGGCTCGGCACCTTTCGAGTGCCGCCTGCGCTTGCGCAGCGTCGGCTTCGCGTCATCCGCTCGGTCGACGGCGCCGGGGTGGCGTGCGCGCCTGACTTGAACGAGCGGGTTTTCGCCGACCCCAACGTGCAGACCGGTGCGGTGGCCACCGCCATTCTCGCGGCGCTCGAGTTGTTTCGCACCCCCGCCAACACCGATGAAGCCATGGCCCAACTTCGGCGCTCTCAGAAGCTTCCCCCTGGGTTGGTACAAGACGTCATCGCGCAGCTGGCCGACGGCGGTTTCTTGCGCGTGGCAAAGTAAGGGCCAGCCGTCAAAAGTCTTCTCATTTGGTACAGCGGCCGGGCCGTCAGCAAACAGGCAGGTTAGCCCGTTCGTGCTATTTCTGATGGCCACATGACGGTCCGCAACGACTTCAAGTCGACTTCTTCTTTGGGCGGCAATACGGGTGTCGAGCGCCCAGAAACGCCGCGTGCCGAAACCGCGCCCAACCCGTCTGTCGCCAAGACTGGCGAGGCTTCAACTGTCGCCCAGTGGGTGAAAACCACGCCCGTGGTGCGCCGCGAAACCGTGTCGGCGCTCGAAACACGCGCCACTGAACTGTGGCAGACGCTCGCCCCCGACCAAGTCGAAGTCGAGGGCACGTCTGACCGCGCTCAGTTGGTCGCCGACTGGCAAGACGCCCTGTGCAGCCTGCGCGGCCCCGGCGACGCCCAGGCACTCGAGGCTTCGTTGCAACGCAATTTAGGCACACTCGAAACGTTGAGCGGCCTGCTCACCGCAGACCCCCAGCTCGCCACGGCCAATTCTGACGTCGCGCTGCTGGTGCCGGTGGCTTTGTCGTTGTTGACGAAGCAGCACCCGGGCGCAGAAGTGCGCTTGCTCGCCGCGAAAGACGGCACCTTGGCGCGGCGCACCGGAATCTCCAGCCCACACGGCAGTGAGATTTTCGTTTCTATCGCTTACCCCGGTGAACCGGCGCTCCATTACGCGTTCAACCCCAAAGTGCTGACCGGCAGCACCAAGGGTCGCGAGCTGTCGGCCGCGCTCACGTCGTCTGCCGAGCTGAAAGCGCGCTTCCACACTGCCTTCACCGCGCTCAAGGCGCAGGGCCAGCTCGAGAAGTTCAACGGCACGGCTGATTCGCTCTTGCGTGACGCCAGCACCAGCGGAGCCGGCGGCGCGTTGCTGCTCCGCGTTTTCGCCGCACTGCCGTGGGAAGACCGGCAGCAGGTGCTTAGCGCATTCGCAGCGAAACATGCTCAAGACGTGCTCGACGCGCCGGTCGGCGGCCTCTTCAAGTGGGTCGATGGGTTAAGGGCCGACGAGGTGCTGGTCGACGCCGAGGCTGAACATGTGGCCGCGGGTCTGCCCGCGAAAGAAGTGTCGTCACTCGTCAATGCGCAGGCCGTCGAAGGGTTGAACAAGCAGTACGCCTTCGAGCTCGAGCACTATGCAGAGCTGACCGCGCCCATTTTCGCGGCCTACCAAGAAGCCGCCAAGACGCCACTCGCCCTCGCCGGCCAAAAGCTCCGCACTTTTTTGCGCAAAGCTTTTGGCATTGAAGAAGACTTGGCTGAAAAAATAGCCCCGTTGCTCGACAAAGGCAGCGCTGAGCCGGTGCACATTTCACCGCTGCCCGTCATTTTCGATTCACCGCAGACCGGCACGCAGGCCGTCACCCTGCTGCAGGTAAAGCGCGCCAGCGGTGCTTCGTCGCTGGTTGAATATCTGGCCGGTGAAGCGCGGGTGTACACCGACATCAACGACTGGAAAGCCAACAACCGTCTGCCGGCGGGGCACGTCAGTTACTTGAAGCCGTCTTTCAAAGTTCGCGGAGACCTGCCACTGCAGCCCCGCGAGCCCACCCACGCATCGACCGACCTCAAGCCGAAAATCGACAAGGCTGCGATGACAGCGGGTGTGGCGGTCGGCGGCGCATTGATGCTGGGGGCGGGCAGCGTCGTTCCCTGGTGGGTGACGTTGCCGCTCTTCTCGGGCTCGGCCGGTTGGTTCACCAAGCGCTCGGCCGAGGCACTGCAAGACCGCGCAACTCACGGGCAAACGCTTTCGGTGCTGAACCCCGCCGCGCGTGCTGAATGGTTCGCGTTGGCCGCAAACACGGCAATGCTCGGGTCGATGGTCGCGACGCCGGTGGCGCGGGTGATGGCGACCGAAGCGCTCGCCGGAGCAAAGTCAGCCGCGACAGTGGCCGCGGGCGTGGGCGTCGCGGGTGACGTGGCCTGGGCCAGCGCGCTCGCCGGCGGCACCGCGCAAGCTCTGAACAATTGGGACCAACTGTCGATTGGCGACAAAGCAATGACGTTGGGCTCTGACGCTTTCTGGTTGGCGGTGACGCGCAACAACGCCAAGGCAGCGGGAGGTGTGGGCAAGCTGTTCGATGTGAAGGCAGGCCGAGACAAGTTGATTGCCGGCACCCCCACGGCCGACGGCGTTACCCGCGACATGCTCACGTTTTTGCGCGAGTACACGCCAGAAATGCTCGGCAACATCTCTGCCACGAAGAAGCCGTGGGAGATGATGGGCAAGCTCGACCTGAAGGCGTTGAGTGAAGGCGCGGCTGAAATTGACCCCAACAAAGTGGGCCGGGCGGGCAAATTTCACCCGGTGGTGGCTTCATTCGGCGGGTTGTTCGCCACCCTCTTTGGCCGCGACTCGCTGCGCGCCGCCATCGACTTGCTGCAGGGCATGAATCACGTGGGCCGCTTCAGCCCGGCGCTCACCAAGGTATTGGGCAACTCGATAGACGGCGCTGTCAATGTGCTCGCTGCGACCCTGATTGAGCACGCCAAGATTCAAGGCCGCGTCACCAACGTGCGCAGCGACCAAGAGTTCGGCCGCGTTGCGCATGAGTACCGCGCTCCGGGTGACCCCATCATCGCGCACCTGCCCGAAGGCTGGAAAGAAGAGCCCGGCGTTTCGGGTGTCACCAAGCCGCTCATCAACTGGGGCACCGTCGATGCGACGCCCAACTTCATTCGCGGCATGGCGGCGCTGCGCAATGTCGTGGGCGACCAAGCGTTTGCCGAGTACTTGAAAATCGAGACCACGGGTCTCGATGGCAGAAAAGTCACGATAGGCGAATCGCTGGTGCAGGCTTATGGCTGGCTGCGCGGCCGCATCGATGACCCCAAAGGCGGCGGTTACTTGTGGACGCTGCGCATGAGCACTGACGGCATTTTGTCGCAGGGCTGGCGCGATTCAGGAGACGGCGTACCCCGTGCCGACGGCAGTCTGGCAGAGCTTCACCTCTCTACCGAGGTACAAGGTTATGCGTTCAACGCGCTGCAAGACTTCGCGCGGCTTTGTCGTGAGTTCGGTCTGAATCGAGATTCAGCCTTGCTCAAACGAACGCGCGACGCCCTCAAGCTACCCGAAGCGGTATTCACACCTGAATCGGCCGAAGCGCGCGCACAGCAATTCAAGGCGAATTTTCACCAAGACTTCTGGGTGACCGCAGAAAGAGCCCAGCAATATTTAGAGCAAAACCCCGACGTCTTCATGAAGATGCAGCGTCGATACAAAGCGGTCTACAAGAAGACGCCTACCCTCGAGAACGTGGCCAAGACACTTGAAGGCTATGGCGGCATGGCCGAGATGAAAAACGGCCACGCATCGGTCGAGCCTCTCGTCGCCTCAAACACCGGCCATTTGCTCGGCAGCCGCATCATGGACGATGTCGATCCTCGTCGAACGAAAGCCATTGTCGACCGCATGCTCGCGCCTGACATGTTTGCTGAAGAAGGCGTGCTCACTTTGTCGCGCATGGGAACACGGTACAAGCCGGGCGCCTATCACCAAGGTTCTACTTGGCCTTGGGACACTGGGTACATCGCGCGGGCCATGCGACAGCGCGGGTTTGAGGAGCAAGGGCGCGATCTCGAAAATCGCGTGCTCAAGTTGGTGGCCCGCGAAGGCAGCATGGTCGAGCTCGCCATTGGCACCATGCCTGGGTCTTTCGCGAAGTGGGACCGCACGCCCTCTGGCGCGAAGAAACACCCCGTCGCTACCCGAGAAAAAAAGGTGAAAGACCCAGAGATGGGTATGAACCGGGTACTGCAGCCCCCGCAAAAAGACCAAGCGTGGACCATTACCTTGGTGTGGCGCCTGCTCTTGGAGCGCGGGTGGATTCAACCGCCCCCACCTCAAGGCTCGGGCCTTAAGTCTTGGGAAATTTGGGCAGACAAGACGGCGCAAGACTTAGACAAAGTGCTCGCGCAGAAGTTGCAGCTGGTACCGACGGTGCGGGCCAACCCCACCGACGACGAGCGGCGTCAGGGGCTGCTCAGCACGGCTGACGAAAAGCACTAACCGCCATGTGACTTGAAGCCTCGCGGGAAAGCACCAAGGTGCGTGCTGTTTCGTGCATTAGCGCCCACAATCAGCACGCACCTGTTTTCAAAGCGGACGAACGAAGCCTCTCAAGCTCCTTGCAAGCAGGCGAGCACCCAAGAAACTGACGAGACATTCAACGCTCTACCCACTTCACAAAAAGCCAAGCTACCCGCCGTGAAAAACCGCCTCGATGACGTGCCCATCAGGGTCGAACACGAACGCGCCATAATAATTGGCGTGGTAATGCGGCCGAGGCCCAGGAGGCCCATTGTCACGGCCTCCCGCTGCCAGCGCGGCTTGGTAGAACGCGTCAACCGCTTGACGATTGTCAGCGCGAAAAGCCACATGAATGGGCGGCACATTCACCGGGCCTTCACCCACCCAGAAATCAGGCTTGGGAGGCACGCCATACCCGAGCACCATTCGGCCTTCGTTGACCTCGGGTGGAATGACCCTAAGCACTTGGTAGCCGAGCGGCGCGAGCGCCTGGTCATAAAACGCCCGCGCGGTCTTCACGTCACTGACTTTCACGCCGGTGTGGTCAATCATGCTGACCACCCTACACGAGCCGCGGCTAAATCGACTTCAAGTACTCGACCAGGTCGCTCTTTTGTGAGTCATTGAGCTCGAGCGTGAAGACACCGTTGTAATGGTTGACCACGTCGAGCAGCGTGGCAAAACGGCCATCGTGGTAAAAACCACCCGTCGAGCGCGCCCACAACCCACGCAGCGGCGTGGTGCGATACCGGCCATCAGGTGAACGCGACGCTTGAAAATCATCAATGCCGATTTCTTCGGGTGTGTGCATGCTCCACCCTGGTTCGGTGAAAAGCGGCGGCACGTGGCAGCTGGCGCACCGCGCCGCGCCATCGAAGAGCACCTGACCGCGGCCCGCTTTGGCGGCATCGAAGCTCCCCGCGGGCGGCACCGGCGGTTGCAACGCGAGTTGATAAAAATGCAGCGCCGCGAGCTTCGGCGTAACCAAGTCGGGCTTGTTGCGCACGTTGGCGAAGTGATTCGCCGCCGCCACGGGAAACTTCGTCTCGTCTGAAAGACGCGGGTCATAAAATGTGCCTTTGCCGTGCATTTCTAAGTTGGCGACAAAGGCGTTCCAGTACGTCACCGAGCCCCAACCGGTATAGGAGTGCAGGTTGACACCCGCCAGGCCGTACGCGGGAGGAATCAACGTGGCGGCCGTCTTTCCATCGGGGCGCAAGCCCTTGCCGTCGAGGAAAAGCGCTGCATCAAATTTGCCCGGGCCCCAGCCCATCAACACTTGGCGCACCGTGCCGTCGGGCGCATTGAGCAGCGTCTGCACCGCGCTCAAGTCGGGCGAGAGGTTGACAATGGCGCCGACGTTCAAATTGCGGTTCGGCGCTCCGTCGATGCGGCGGCCAATGCCCGGCGCGAACGAGTCGTCAACCGTAGAATGGCAGAACGCACACTGAATGCCGATGGAAGCCAGGTTGGTGCCTGACGTTTGGTCAAACACGCCCGTCACTCCGACAATGGCGTTGAGCCGCAGCAAAGCAATGGTGGTGTCGACGCTCTCGAGATTGACTTGTTGGTTGCGCAGCTGCTCTTGCAAGTCGGCCGGCAGCGCGTCGACGTCGACTTTGAGCCCCACCGCAAGCGCGGCAGTGGGCGTCACGCCGGCACCCACACCGCCATGGGCTTCACCCAAAATCGCGTGGTGCAGGCGCAACGTGCCACCCCAGAACGCCTCGTCGCCAAATGTCTCATAGCGAAAAGTCTGCTGCCCTTGCGTCAACATTCGCCGTGCATTGGCCAGCGCTTCGCCATTGAGCGCGCTGCCGGCGTCGTCACACGAGAACGCCTCGCCACCGTCAGCGCCTGTGTTGTTACCACCGTCGACGCCATTGCCGTTACCGCCGTTACCGTTGTTGTTGCGAGGGGTACACGCAACGAAAAGAAGCGTTACCAAGAGCGCCACACTGCTGAAGAGTTGCTTTGCCATTGACTGCCTCCGTTTCGCGCGATGGCCTGCAAGAAACAGAGCAGCGGCCCGTCGCGCAAACAACTGCCGTGGCGCGCTCGCCCTATAACGCCAAAGCGCCGCAGAACGAAAACCATGTAAAACCCACGGTCATGCGAACTCTGGTTTGGTTTCGCGGAAAAGACCTGCGCATCGCCGACCATGCTCCGCTGCGTGACGCCGCCTCTGCGGGCGAGGTGATTCCCCTCTTCGTGTTGGACCCCTATTTCTTCGCCCCTGCCCGCGCGCGTGAGCTGCCACACCGCATGCAGTACCTGCTCGCTTCATTGCGCGAGCTCGAAGCAAACATCGCGCAGCTGGGCTCACGCTTGGTCATCGTGGCGGGCAAGAGCACAAAAGTCGTGCCGATGTTGGCCAAAAAATGGAGCGTCGACCGCGTGGTGGCCCAACGCTGGGTCGAGCCCTTCGCCCGCGAACGTGACCGCCGCGTGCGTGAAGCGCTGCACGTACCCTTCGAGCTGTACGAGGGAGAAACGCTCTTACCGCCCGGCACACTGCGCTCACAAGGCGGCCAGCCGTACGCCGTTTTCACGCCGTTCGCGCGGGCGTTTTTACAAACACTCACTGTCAGCAAACCACTGGCAGCACCGAAGTCGTTGCCTCCTTTGCCGCGCGAGGTGACTGAAAAAAGCGACCCCCTTCTTTCAGATGAAGCGCTGGGCATTGCCCCCAACCCGCAATTGGTTGAAGCCGGAGAAGCCGCTGCCCATCAACGGCTCAAACACTTCGTGAGCAGCATTGCCAGTGACTACGCACAAAACCGCGACCGAATGGATTTGCGGGGAACCAGCCGCCTCTCGCAAGACTTGAAGTTCGGCACACTCTCGCCGCGCCAAGTGTGGACAGCCGCCGAGACCGCGCCGCACCCACGCGCCTTTTTGAACGAGCTCACTTGGCGCGAATTTACCCACAGCACCCTGTGGGACCGGCCCGAGCTGCTCGGCAAACCTTTTCAAAGTGGCTTCACCGGCTTTCCCTGGAGCGACAACGCCGAGCACTTTGAAGCCTGGACCCAAGGGCGCACCGGTTACCCCATTGTCGACGCTTCGGCCCGGCAGCTGCTGCGCGAAGGCTTCGTGCACAACCGCGCCCGTATGATTTCGGCCAGCTTTCTTTGCAAACACCTGCTCATCAACTACCGGCGCGGCGAAATGCATTATTTGAAATACCTCACCGACGGAGACTGGGCGCAGAACAACTCAGGCTGGCAATGGTCGGCCGGTTGCGGTTGCGACGCCCAACCGTACTTTCGCGTCTTCAACCCGGTGCTGCAGGGGCAGAAGTTCGACCCTGACGGTGACTACGTGAAGCGCTGGGTGCCTGAGTTGGCGCGGCTGCCCGCCCGCTACATTCACCAACCTTGGGCCGCTCCCGCTTCAGTGCTGCGTGAAGCAGGCCTTCACCTGGGCCGCGATTACCCCTTGCCCATCGTCGAGCACACCGCTGCGCGTGAGCGCTTTCTTTTAATCGCCAAGCACCACTTGAACCGTTCGCGGCCGACCTAGAGCGCCGAACAGTTTACCCGACCTACTGCGGCTGCCGATCCTCTCGCTGCGGCGTGCGGCCTCGTCAGTCCGCTCCTCGACGTGCCCAACGGCACGCCTCCGGTGCTCCTTCCTCGGGCGCCCGCCTCGCTTCGGTCTTAAGCCCCTCGCGACGGTCCGGTAACCTGTTCGGCGCTCTAGGTGACTGGTGTCGTTGTTCGCCACTGCGCTCAAGCGCCACTTTGCCCTATTCACTTTTCGCGCGGTGCAACACGTTTTGTCACGCCTGCCGCAGGGGTGTTTCGTGGTCCGTCGATTGCACCGAATTGGCGGCGGAGGAAACACACAATGGCGAATACAGAACTGTTGTCGAGTGAAACCGAACCTGAATACGACGTGAAAGAAGGCCGCTTGGCCCGCTCCATCGAAAAGCAGACGGCGAAAATTCCGTCTGATGTTTTTCTTTGGGGCGCGGCGGGGGCCATCGGCCTGTCGCTGATTACCCAAGTCGTCGAGGGCCGCCGCACGGGCCTCAAGATGATGCAGCCGCGCGCGCCGATGTCGACTTTCATCGGGCTGTGGGCGCCCACCCTGCTGCTATTGGGCGTCTACAACAAGCTGGTGAAAGTGGCGGGGCATGACCGCACCGACCGGGGCAATTCGTCAGGCGAAGACGTCGACATGCAGCACTAACCCTTCACGCACAACGAGCACATGAAAGAGGCATTTCGTCATGAGACATGAAACGACACAGAACGACTGGCGCAGCCGCGGCTCGCAACAACAAGACGACGACAGGTATTACCGCTCGTCACGCCGCGATGAAGACGAAGATTACGACGATGAAGATGAAGACGAAGACGATGACCGGGGTGGCTCAAGCCGACGCGGCTTCGCCTCGATGGACCGCGATGAGCAGCGCGAAATTTCGAGGCGCGGTGGTGAAATGAGCGGCCGTTCACGTCGCGGCGAAGACGATGATGACGACCGCAGCGCTCGTTCGAGCCGTCGCTACGAAGAAGAAGACGACGATGACCGGGGTGGCTCGAGCCGGCGGGGCTTCGCCTCGATGGACCCCGAAGAGCAGCGCGACATCGCTCGCAGGGGTGGCGAAGCCAGCGGCCGTTCGCGCCGCAATGAAGACGACGATGATGATGACTACGACAGGCGCGGTGGCTCGAGTCACCGGGGCTTCGCCTCGATGGACCCCGAAGAGCAGCGCGACATCGCTCGCAGGGGTGGCGAAGCCAGCGGCCGTTCGCGCCGCAACGACGATGAAGACGACGACGATGACCGTAGAGGCCACCGGAGCAGCATGGGCGAAAGCCGTTCTCGCGATGATGATGAAGACGACGATGACGACCGTCGGGGCGGTGGCAACCGCCGTCGTGGCTTCGCCGCGATGGACCCCCAAGAGCAACGCGAAATTGCTCGCAGAGGAGGGCTCGCCAGTGGGCGCTCGCGTCATGAAGATGATGACGGGCGTTCACGCTCTGGCAGCGGCCGCGGCTCGAATGGCAACGGGCACGGTCACCGCGCGACAACGCAACGAGGCTCAAGCCGTCGTGGCTTCGCCGCGATGGACCCGCAAGAGCAGCGACGCATCGCTCGCAAAGGCGGCCTCGCCAGCGGCCGTTCACGCTCTACGCACTAAGCCTGCCGACGCCGAACCGAAACCACCGGGCCCCTTCAGCATGGGTGGCCCGGTGGCTGCGTCTCTTTCAACCGCCGCTCAGCGCCTGAACGATTTGTATCGAATCAGTCGGGTGCAATGGTTGCCGCAAATCAAATGTCTGCTCACCATTGATGAAAAAGCGCATGTGCGGCCGCATGCGCTCTTGCTCGTCAACAATGCGAAAACGAATACCGGCAAACTGGCGCTCCAAATCAGCCAGCACGGCCGACAACGTGGCCCCGTACGCGTCGACGGCGCTCTTGCCCGCGGTGTACGAAAACAAGGGGCTCGGTATCAGCACCTTCATCGCTCTAAAGCGACTGCCGCTTCGACAGCGTAAATTTCAGGCAAATGCCGAGCAATGCACGACCATTTTTTGCCCTCGTCGCGGCTTGCCCACAGCTCGCCGCTGGTGGTGCCAAAATACAAACCCACCGGGTCTTTCGCGTCTGACGTCATCGCTTGGCGCTTCACGGTCCACCATGCTTGCTCGCGCGGCATGCCGGCGTCGAGCCGTTGCCAAGTCATGCCGGCATCTTTGGTGACGTACGTGCTCGGCCGACCATTGGGGCTGGTACGCGGCCACACGGTTTGCCCGTCCATCGGAAAAACCCACGCGGTGTCTTCGTCACGCGGGTGCACCACCATGGGAAAACCGACGTCTCCCACCGCCTTGGGCATGTTGTTACCGACCCGCTCCCACTGGGTGCCCGGCCGGTCCAACCGGTAAATGCCACAGTGGTTCTGCTGGTAGAGGCGGTCGGGGTTACTGGGGCACATGCGCACGCAATGCGGGTCATGAAACATGATGTTTGACGCGTCGAAACCTTCGACCACTTCCATGCCGTTCACCAGGGGCGACCACGTCTTGCCGCCATCGAGCGACTCGTGCACACCACCACTCGACATGCCAAAGTAGAGATGTTTCGGGTCTCTGGGGTCGACAATCACCGAGTGCATTTTCGGGCCGTCAGGCGTGCCGTCTTGTTCCGAGCCCATGTACTTTCGGTACTCGAGGTTGTCGTTGAGGCCGCTCACACCGTGCCACGTGTCGCCGCCGTCGTCAGAGCGAAACAGCCCTTGCGGAGACGTGCCCGCGTACCAGGCATTGGGCTCGTTGGCGTGGCATGGCACCAGCCAAAACGTGTGATTCACCGAGCGGCCTTTTTCGCCTTCAGGTGCTTTGGCAAACGCGGGCGGCTTCGACGCCTCTTTCCAGGTGCGGCCGCCGTTGGTCGACCGAAAGAGCGTGGGCCCCAGGTGCCCCGTGCTGGCGGCGGCGAGCAGCGTCTTGCCGTCGCGAGGGTCCAACACCACGTGGTTGATGATGTTGCCTAGAAAGTGTGGCCCTTCGATGCGCCAGTTTTTTCGCGCGGCGTCGCTGCGTAAAAACCAAGCGCCTTTGCGGGTCGCCACCATCACCAACACGGGCTGGTTCGACTTCTGGGCGCGGGCAGCCGCAGGGCGCTTGCGTTTGAGGGCAGTGGGTTTCTTTTTCTTCACGGCCATGGCGTTCAATTCCTTTCGTTTGAAAGCATGCTGCATTCAGCCGCGCGCTTGCGCAACAGCTCTTGTTTGCGCGTGTTGTGCGTGAGCGACAGCGCCTTTCAAACCGAAAATTACGACTGGCGCGCGCCGATTTTGCTCAGCTCGGGCGAGATTTGCGGCACTTCAGCGAAGTCGGTCATTTCGAAGACCTGGCGAACTTCGATGGTGTCGCCATCACCCGCGGGGCAACGCGATGCCCACTGCACCGCTTCTTCTTTCGACTTCACCTGAATCATCCAGTAGCCGCCGATCGCTTCTTTCGCCTCGGCGAAAGGCCCGTCTTTCACGTGGGCTTTCTTGTTATTGAAGGTAAGTCGCGTCGACGACGCCTGGGGGTGCAAACCGTCGAGCGCGAGCAGCACACCCGCCTTGGTGAGCGCTTCGTTGTACTGGGTCATCTCGGCAATGGCTTCGGCGGTCGGCCGGGCTTCAGCCCCCGCTTTGTCATAGCCTTGGGGAATCATCAGCATCATGAAGCGCATGTGTTTTCTCCTTTGGTGCTTCGTCGAACGAGCCCACGCCTTTATGGCCTCTACCGCGCGCTTACCACCCCGGCTGCGCCGTTATACACCTGCGCATGTGCAGACGGCCGATGCCATTGTGGTGCTGGGTGCCAAGGTGAGCGCGACGGGCGAGGCCTGTCTTTCGCTTCGCTTCCGGGTGGCCCATGCCGTGATGCTGTTTCATGCCCAGGCCGCACCACTGCTCGTCTTCAGCGGAGGCGCCCCCAAAGGCCGGCCCAGTGAAGCCTCGGTCGCGCGCGCATTGGCCGTGGCTGAAAAAGTTTCACCCGCTGCATGCCTGTGTGAAGAGCGCAGCCGTTCTACCCATGAAAACGCCCGCTTCACCGCCCGCCTGTTGGCAGACCGTCCGGTGAAAAAGATTTTGCTCGTCACCGACGGGTACCACATGCCGCGAGCCCGGTGGCTCTTTACGCGAGCAGGCTTTGAGGTAGTGCCCGCTCCGTCACCCCGCCCGTGGAACACGCGGTCAGCGCCGTCACGCACCTGGTGGCGCATGCGCGAGCTCGCCGCCTTGGTCAAAGACGCGCTGTTCTCGCGCTAACACGCGCATACAAGACGAGGTGGCTCACCATTGGGCAAGCCACCTCGCTTTGAACGTTTCTTTAAGCGTTACTGGGCGACAGCCAAGTCATCTTTGAACTGCGTGATGGTGACCTTGCCGTCAGCGTCGTACGACTTTGACGCTCCCTGGCGCTTGCCCATGACCCATTGCTCTTCGACTTGTAACTTGCCGTCGGCGGCGAACACCACGCGACGGCCGTGAAAGTGGTCGCCTTTGAAATCAATCTCGCCGCGCTTCTTGCCACTCTCGTCATAGTAGACCCAATGGCCGTCTCGGTTGCCCTCGACGTAATTGCCTTCGGCCGCCTTGACGCCGTTGGCGTGCATTTCGACGAACGGGCCATTCAAGGTCTCGTTGCCTGCGCCGCTGCCTTTGGAGCAGTACGCCTCTTCTGGCGTGGTGATTTGGCGAGCGCCTGCCGGGCATTGCAGCACCACGGCGACGCGCTTCGCCACGACAGACCGTGACGGAGCCGCGACATCAGCAGCGAGCGCCCCCGTACTCACCAGTGAAACAGCCAATGCAGAAAGAATTGAGCGATTCATCGTTGGGTCTCCTTTTAATTCAAGGTGAAGCACGCACCGTTGCCGTTATCGTACGTCAGGGCAATGGTGAGCGAAGCGTTGGCGGTAGCAGTGCAGAAGTTCACATCGAAGCTGGCATTCTTGCCGCTGTTTGACGACATGTAGCTTTGAATTTGAGTCGCGGCGATAGCAATAGACGTCATGTCTTCGCGGTAATTCTGCAGGCTGGGTTGCATCGTCTGGCCGAGCAACAAGCCGCCCGGGTGGTACGCCTGCACGTGCACTTTGGCACGCTTGTTGACCGCGCAGGTCATGCCCGCGCCGCAGCAGAACGTGTTGTCGACGGTGAAGGCGAGCTTGGTGATGGAATAGATGACCGGCCCTTGCTGGGTCGCCGGGTTCCACGAGCGCGCGGCGGCGTTGGAGGGGAAGTTGCTGCAGGTGGGTGCCGAAATCTCAGAGCAGGTGCCGGCGTTGCAGTACCCCGCGTAGCCGCAGACGTCGGGTTGCGCATTGGCGGTGACGCAGGTCGCCGGGGCTTTGCAGGTGCTGGTAACCAAGTCACACACTTTGCCGCCGGTGCAGCTACCGAAAGTACAGGTCTCGGTCATCATCGACGCATTGCATTGGCCGGTCGCCGTATCGCAGGTGCGGCCAGAGGGGCAGTCGGTATTGCCCGTGCACTTGCCGACACACACTTTGTCGTAGGTCGCGCACACCAGGTCACCCATTGCACCGCCGTTGCACAGCTGCGTGGTGGAGCATTGGCAAACCTTGGTGGTGCCTCCGTCGGCGTTGCCCACGGGCAGGTCGCATGTTTTTGCCGAGCTCGGGCAGTCAGAAGACGACATGCACGTCTTGGCGCAGATTTTCGCGGTGGGGTGGCAAATTTCGCCAGTGGCGCATTGTGAGTCAGCGCTACACGCCCCCGCTAAGCCACCGTCTGTGCGGCCACCGTCATTTTCTCCACCCAGCGAACCACACGCGCTAAGCGCTCCCAGTGTCAATGCAGCGAACGGCAGTAAAAAACGATGCAGCTTCATCGGTACTCCCTCCATGAGTTGAATGCTCCAAATTCGCGGCGCATCTTCTAAGAATGCACGGCACAGGCCAACAAATTGATTACCTGGTCTTCACCTTGTCACGTCGTTACCGTACGCGCGTCTAACGCATGCCAGCCGGTTTCTGTTCAACCAATTTCATTTTTCGAAGCGTTGTTTTCATCTCGCGAGGGGCTCCATGGGAAACGCCGCACCGCTGTCAGGACCTGATTTGAGCCAAGGCATCGACGCCGCGAGCGTCGCTGAAGGCAAACCGTTGCTCGGCCACGCACAAGGTGAAGCCGTGTTGGTAGTGCGCAGTGAAGGGCAGCTCTTTGCGGTGAGCGCCACCTGCACGCATTACAGCGGGCCACTGGCCGAAGGGCTGCAAGTGGGCCACACCGTGCGTTGCCCCTGGCACCACGCGCGCTTCGACGTGCGCACCGGAGCCGCGGTGGGTGCCCCCGCGCTCAACCCGTTGGGCTGCTACGCGCTCGAAGAAAAGGGCGGCCAGGTGCGCGTCACGGGCAAGAAAGCGACGCCGGCGGTGAAGCCACAGGCCGGGCCGCCCTCGGTGGTGATTGTGGGTGGAGGCGCCGCCGGCAACAGCGCCGCGGAAACACTGCGCAATGAAGGCTACACGGGCAACATCACCGTGCTCTCGGCCGACACGTCAGTGCCAGTCGACAGGCCGAACCTTTCGAAAGACTATTTGGCCGGCAACGCCCCCGAAGAATGGCTGCCCTTGCGCGGTGAAGATTTTTACCAAGAGAAAAACATCACCCTGCGCACCAGCACCCGCGTGGCGTCGATTGATACCCGCGCGAAGAGTGTGCAACTGAACGACGGTTCAACCGTCGGGTACGGAGCGCTGGTGCTCGCTACCGGTGCCGAGCCGATTCGCCTGCCCATACCTGGCGCTGATTTGCCGCATGTCTTCGTGTTGCGCACATTGACCGACTGCAAAGCGATTTTAGGTGTGGTGGGCAAGGCGAAAACCGCGGTGATTTTGGGCGCCAGCTTCATTGGCCTCGAAGTGGCGGCGTCGCTGCGTACGCGCGGGTTGGAAGTGCACGTGGTGGCGCCCGAAGCGAAGCCCTTCGAGCGGGTGCTCGGGGCTCCCGTCGGCGAGTGGATGCAAAAGGTGCATGAAGAGCACGGGGTGAATTTTCATTTGAAGCTCACCGCCAGCGCCATCGACGCGAAGGAAGTGACGCTTTCAAACGGCGAGCGCATTGCCACAGACATGGTTATTTTGGGTGTCGGCGTGAGGCCCGTTTTCGATTTGGCCGAAAAGGCCGGCCTCGCGGTTGACCGCGGCGTGAAGGTGAATGCTTTTTTAGAAACGTCGGCGCCCGGTGTTTACGCAGCGGGCGACATCGCGCGTTACCCTGACGCGCGCACGGGCGAGTCGGTGCGCATCGAGCATTGGGTGGTGGCACAGCGGCAGGGCCAGACGGTGGCGCGCAATATTTTGGGCAAGAAGCAGCCCTTCAACCAGGCGCCGTTTTTTTGGACCACGCAATACGACGTGACGCTCTCGTACGTGGGGCATGCCGAGTCGTGGGACACACTGGACCTGGGAGGGAGCCTTGAAAAACGCGACGCCACGGTGAGGTACAAGAAGGGTGACCGGGTGTTGGCGGTGCTTACCGTGGGCCGAGACCGAGCGAGCCTTGAGAACGAACAGCAGTTAGAGGGGTAGCTCGTCAACGCGCACTGCCTTCAGTTTACGGTGAAGACATACGTGTACTCGCCGGCAGGCAGCGCTACGGTGCTCTTGTCAAACGCCACCGCGCGTGACGGAGGAGTCAAACCGCAGGGCAGTGGGTCTGCCCCGCCCTTCAAATGGCCATCGGTCGCGAGCAACCGAATGCCCGTCGCCATGGTAAGTGCAAGGCTGTCTCCCACACAGGTCACGCCCTTGATGCGCGGTGGTTGTTGGGCACTGGCAGAATACCCCGTCGGAACATAGACATAGCGACGGGCATGTGGCGCAGCGAGCTCGAAGACTTCAACCGCCTTTTCTGTCCACAACACCACGCCGGTGTCGAGCCATGCCACACCCCACGTTTCAGCGCCGGGGTTTTCTCGCTGCATTACGTCAGTGTCGGCCAAGAGAGCTGTTTGAAGCTGCGTCCACTCGCCGCGCGCAGAGCCAAGCCACAGCACTTTATTGCGAACCAGGGCCATCGGAACATTGTCGTCTGCTGCCGTCGGTGCGACAGCAAGTAAATTGACCTTGCCCGTGCCCGGTAACATCGGCTCCGCCAACAAAGTGCCGTCAGAGTTACGCAGCCGGCCCAAGCTTTCGTTGGTCGCATCGTGCGCGGCAAAGACCAGCGAGCCGTCACCCAAGCGCGAGAACGAGGTGGCGTTAGCCTCGTTCGAAAAAGCTTGAGTGGTGGGTATTGAGTCCCAGGCGACACGCGTCAACAGCGTGGGAGTGATTCGGCTGAGCACCATCAGGTTTCCGGTCTTTTCGAATGCGAGATGCTTTGCCGAAAGAGGTATCGACACCGCGGCACCGGCGACGAGTGAACCCGATGCACGTCGCTCGTACGACTGAAGAAATGACGTGCTGACGCTCAACGAGCCCCCTTGTGGAAAAGTGGCGCTGGGGCCGAACGGAATGGGGTCTGAAATTCCGCATGCGCTGGTGCTCGGCAGGGGGCAACCGACCCAGAGATAAATGTGGTTGTCTTGTTGAGCGAGCAGCGGCGGCTCAACGGGACTCACCGCAGCCACCACCGACGCTTGGTGTGAAGCATCGAGTGTTTGCGCAGTCAGCGTACCGTTGCCGACGGCGAAAAAATCATTGGAAGCAGCTCCGGGAAAAATGGTTTGCGCCGGTCCATAGGGGCTGCGCCACACCGAACGCCAAGAAGCGACGTACTGCACCTTCATCAGCTCGCTTTTGGTGATTCTTGCATCGTCGTTGCAGTGGGCGACGAGCTGCGGCGCTGGGTTTGCCGGTTGCTTTTCGTCGTAGGCGCAGTGATTTTGGGCCCCCACCAACGATGCCACGTCGACGCGCGCTTTGTAGCTGCCGTCTGACAGCGGCTCGACGTCGAGCAGGTGCTCTTCGACGTGGGTGCCATCACCGTTGGCGATAGCGACGTCGAAGTTTTTGCAACCAGTCAACGTGAATTTCAACTCTACGGGTTCGACCTGTTGGTACAGCACAATAGGCAATGCCGAAGTGACTTCGATTTTGAAGTCACTTCCAGGCCGTATTTGCATCGGGTCACAAGCGCTCGTGAGCAGCAGCGCAGCCATCACCAAAGTCTTCTTCAACATCATGAGAGTTCCTCGCGGGTGGAAGGCGCCCATCGGCGGCGCCTCATGTTCTCGCATGGGTGTCGCGGCTCCCGCTGGCTGTTAAGTGGGGGCGTGCAGTCACCATGAAAAGCGAGCTCCCACTGAATAAGAAGCGTACGCCAGCACGCCAAAAGAACCGATGCTGAAGCCATCGCGCTCAGGGCGAGCCGCGAGGCGAATACCCTGTGCGCCCCCGTCTATCAGCGCGAAAAGGCTGAACCGCTCTACCAAGTCAATGTCGAGGCGCACGCGCAGCGTGAGCAACGCACCCAATGACTGCCGCGGCTTTTGTCCAAAAGAAGCTTGCCGAACATACGCGAGGCCCGCCAAAGGTCCCGCACGCAGCGCCACTTGCCCCAGTCTCAATGAAAAGAGCGCCCCTCCGGTAAGGCCCACCAACGTGTCGGCCGTTGTCAGCCCGGCTTGCGTTTCACTGCCGGTTGCCACCAAGAGCCCACCGAACAAAAGCCACGGCCCCCGTTCCCATTCGACGCCCAAGTCGAAATGCAGGTGCCCCAAAGGGCCCAGCGCCGAAGCGTATTGTCCAGCCGCCGCGGTGAGCCACATGCCCCCCAAGGGGCCCTTGCGTGCCAAGCGAACAAAAGGCACCGGCTTCATCTGTTGCCCTTGCAGAATGCGGTCATCGCCCTTGGTGATTTCTACACGCGCCACCGCAAGCCCATTGGCCCCGCGCTTCTTCACCACATATTCACCAGGAGCCACCGCCACGCGCCGCTTGTCGCCCCTTTCGATAGGAAGCTCTGCCAGCACATCACGCTCCTGCGCATCAAACAGCACGTAGCGAGCGTCGACATCAGAGACGATGGTGAGGTGAGCCGAAGTATTGAGCACCGTCAGCACCGGGTCGCGCTTGCCCGAAAAATTCCAGTAATACGTCGGGTGCTGAGGCCCGGCGCGCGAGAGCAGCGTGGCGCGCAACGTCTGAGAATAAGCGTAGCTGTACGCTTCGCCTAAGGTGACTTGGTTGTCACCGTCGCGATCGGCTGCGCCACGCAAACCGGCAGTCCAGTGAGAGGTGAACACCGCCCCGCGTGCATCTTCTGATTCGTACGATTGCTCGTCAGGTGCGCTCGACGAGATGAACACCGTGCCTTCGATAGCGTCGTCGTTGATGCGCACGTCGAAGGCCGGCGCTTCACGCACACCTTTGGTTCGCGCCGCGCCTCCTGACTGGCATGCGTCGAGAATAGAGACATGCAAGTCGGCCTTCACCGCGCTCAGGTGTTGGCGCATGGTGTCAAACGGCAGGGTGCTGCCCGCCATGCGCAACGCACTCGCGTCGGCATGGCCTGAGTAGAAAAAGAAAAATGTCTTCCAACGGCTCGAAGCGAGCGCCAGTTGGTCGAGCTTGCTCAAAACCTCTGCCGCGCTTTTACCCGACATGCGGTGTACATCGGCCCGCTGAAACTCGCCGAGCTCAGTCAACACGTCTGCAATGCGGTCAGCGTCGGCCGAGGTGTACTTGAGCGGCGCATCATCTGAGAGACCGGTGTCATTTGAAACGATGAGCGCGACCCTTTCGCCCGCTTCAGCACCCGCGCAACACAGCACACCGCAGAGAAATACCGCGCGCCTCATGGAGCGCTCTTTTCGCAGCGCTGCTCCACCACGTTCACTTTCGGCAACAAAGGCGTTGACGCACCTTTCGCGCGAATAACCCTGGTGACGTCGCTCACCGCTAAGGGTTTCTCTGAGAAAAAGGCAATGAAGCGTTGGGTACCGGGTTTTTCATCGAGCTCCCAACTGCCCGGCGACAGGCCTTCGGTGTCAGAAAGTGTTTGCGACGATATGCCTCCCATTGGGTACAGCACCTGCACGTCGCCCGTGGCATCAACGCCGACAATCAACAAGTAGCGCTGGCTGCTCCTGAACCGAGCGCGCACCTGGTCTTTGGGAGCGCAGGTGGCTCCCAGGCTCTTCACGTCATCTCCGCGCTTGGTCACGACGGTGAAAAAGTCGGCGCCTTTGGCTGTCTGGGTGTCAGGTCTAGGCGCCATCACCCACAGCACCATGGCGGCGGCAAACGAGGGAACCGCGAAGGCCCAAGCCCATTTCGAAACACGCATCGTCTCAGGTGCGTCAACACCTTTTGCGAAGCGACGCTGCAAAACAGCAAGGTCGAGCTTGCGCGCAGGAGCCGCATCGAAAACCTGCCGTTCTGTCTGCTCCCGGGCAAGCGCTTGAGCGCATCGGGAGCAACGTGAACAGTGCCTTTGAAAGCGCCATCGTTCGAGAAAAGACAATTCGTTCGCCAGATAACGCGCCCAAAACAAGGCCGACGGGTGGGAGTTCATGGCAGATTCTCAGCGAGTTTTCGGGCTTGGTCGCGAAAGGCTTGCAGCCGCTGGTTGACGGTGACACGGGAATAGCCGACGAGCTGGGCAATTTCTCCCTGCGGCAGTCCATCGACGAAATGGTAGACGGCGATTTGCGCGGTGACCTCATCGGCCGCGGCCAATACAGCCTGCCAAATTTGCGCGGCGCTCAGCGCGTGGTCGGGCGGTGGAGCGCTTTCATCTGTTTCCCATGCGACTTGGTTTTGCCAACTTGCACCACGCGCAACGCGGTTGCGAATGTGGTTGAGGCACAAGTGCGTGGCAACCCCGAAGAGAAATGTCGAGACTGATGAGCGGCCTTGAAACCGCGCTCCTTGCTCGAGCGCATAGACGAAGACTTCTTGCGTGAGATCATTCGCTTCGGCGTCGTTGCGCACCAAGGCCCGGCAACGGCGAAAGACGCCATAGCTATATTTCTTATAGAGCTCCTCAATCGCCGCCGCGGTCCACATGTTTCGCCGTCTTACCGGGGCACGGGTGTTTTCGCAGACAACGAAAAGAGAACAGGCAGCAAGCAAGGCAATGTCTCCCGGTCGTCAGTGCTCGGTCAAAACAAACACGGCCATGCGGTTCATCGAACGAGAGGAAAGGCCAAGAAAAACGTGCCGTACAATGTTCACCCTGGTGGGTGTCTTGGGCCCACCGGCCTGTAAAGCCAACGCTTCGTGCCTTCGCATACAGTGCGCACCCGCATGAAAAAGGCGACGACGAAAATGGTGGCGCTGCTGCGCGGTATCAACGTGGGCGGCAACAAGAAAGTGCCGATGCAAACGCTGCGACAACTCGCCGAAGCCTGCGGCTTCACCGCGCCCGCCACGTACATTCAGAGCGGCAACTTGGTCTTCGCCTCTCACCGCACGCCCGCGCAGGCCGAAGCCGCGCTCGAAAAAGCCATCGCCGCTCACTTCGGGTTCACCGTCGAAGTCATCGTGCGTACCCAAGCCCAGTGGAGCAGCTACGCGGCGGGCAGCCCTTTTCCTCAAGCGCAAAAGGAGCGGCCCCATATGCTGCTCCTCGGGCTTTCGAAAAAAACACCGCGAGACGGCGCGGTGGAGCGAATTTTAGACCGCGCCACTTTCGGCGAAGACGCCCAGTTGCTGGGCGACGGAGCGTTGTGGATTGATTTCAAAAAAGGCGCCGGGGCATCGAAAATCACCCCCGCGGTGATGGACAAAGCAGCCGGTTCTACCGTCACCACGCGCAACTGGAACACCGTGCAAGCGCTCCACGCGATGCTCGCTTGACCCAAGAGGCGCACCGGCCGGAGCACGCCCGTCACATCGACAGCTGAACGAAGGCTTTCAATTCGTGACAGCGCGGGTGAAATCGGCCAGCTTGTGCGTCATGCGCACGCTTTTCATCGTCTTCACCGCTCTCTGCAGCGTCAGTTGTGAATGGGCCGCTGACAGCCTTTCTTTCACCCGCGAAGAAATACCCGTTTACCGCGAGAAAGCCGCGTCGCCCGAGCCCACGGCCAACCCCACCCGCCTCAAAGTCATGGCGTGGAACGTCAAGTACGGCGCTTGCCGCATCGACTTTTGGTTCGATTTTTGGGGCGACCGTACCCAGATGACGACCCAAGAAGTCGAAGGCTGCCTCACCAAAATTTCTGAGCTCATCGAGCAATACAACCCCGACATTCTGATGACCGAAGAAATTGAAGTCGACTCGCGGCGCAGCGCATACATCGACATGGTGCGCTTCATTCTCGAGCACACGCCCTTGCGTTACGCCGCGTACGGAGAAACGTGGAACACCCGCTATGCCCCCAGCGAAGGCGTGGGCCGGGTCAATTTGGGCAACGCGGTCTTCAGCCGCTACCCCATCGTCAAAGCCGAGCGCATTCGCCAAGAAGACCGCACCGACCAGAGCGCCCTGGTGAAGACTTTTTACATTCACCGCACCGTCACCCGCGCAGAATTAGACCTCGGCAACGCTCGCCACGTGGCCGCGTACGTCGTGCACACCGAGGCGTACGACAACGACGGCACCAAGCAGAAACAAATCAAACAGATTCACGGGCTGATGACGGGCGAGACGCTGCCCTTCGTGATTGGAGGCGACTTCAACGAGCTGCCGCCTTTGTGCGACGAAAAAGCCGCCGCCGGCACCGCCGACAGCTGCGAAGGCAAAATGCATCTCAAAGGCTTTCTCGATGAGCGCGCGTCGTCAGTCGGCACCGACTACGCCCAGCCACCCTACACCCCGAGTGTGATGAAGCCCTTCTTCGACGAGTTCACGCCGTCAATCGAGCTTGCGCGCTACGGCAACACGCCCGACTCGCAGCAAATGTACTTCACCCACAGCGTGCTCGGCCCCGACGGCACCAATGACGAGGGCGTGAAAGGCAACTGGAACCGCACGCTCGACTATTTGTTCGTTCAGAAAAATCAGAGCTGGGAAGCCGGCAGCACCGACGTGATTCAAGGCCCCGGCCGGTTGGGCATCACCGCCGATGTCCTTCGCTTGTCTGACCACGCTCCTACCGCTGGAACCTGGGTGTTGCCATGAACGCGCTGCTTTTCGTACTGACCCTCGCCACCGCGCAAACGGGTGACGCGGCTTCTGCCGCTGACGTAGCGAGCACGCCTGCTGCCGTCGCTTCGCCCGGGGCGTGGCCCCGCCCCGCCCGCGACACCGCCGACGTCGGCCCCAAAGGCCGTTGGTCGACCGGCTTCTTCAACCCCACCCGCTACGCGCTCACCGACGGGTTCGAGCTCGAAGCGAACCCGCTTTTGATTCCGGTGGCGCCCAACTTGACGGGGCGTTTCGCGATTCTGAAAAAAGAGCTGCGCCTCACGGCTGAAGCGGGGCTGCTGGTGCCCACTTTCGGCATGCGCTTGATGAAGGGCTATTTCTTCCCCACGTGGGCCACCAGCACCGAAAACATCGGGTGGATGCTCGTACCCCGCGTTGGCCTGTTGCTGAGCGGCACGGTGCGCGAGCACGACGTGTGGACCGTGCGGGGCGACTTCACCTTTCGCATACCCTTAGGGCCCAACAGCGCCACTCCGCTGGAGTCATTCATTGCTCCCCTCGACCTGCTCTTCGCCGCGCCCACCACCGGTTACTTGGCCCGCGTGGGAGGGGCCTACGACGCGGCGCTTGGCAACTGGTTTCGCGTGCGGGGTGAAGTCAACGTTTACCTGTCGGGGCCTACACCGCACCTCTTCGTCGGAGGAGAAGACAAGGGGCAACTTTCGCCGCGCAGCCCGCTCTATGTCACGGGCCATGTGGGCGTCGATATCGCCACCTTCAAGCACTCGCGCGTCACTGTCGGCGTGCTGTGGGCCAATTATGACCAAGGCGCCAAAGCAGTGGTGCGCGACGCCGACGGTTTTGCTGACCGGGTGCCGGTGCGCAGCAACAATATTTTGCCGACCCTCGACTACATCTGGTCAGGTGGCTTCGGCGACTGACCTGTCAATACCCGCCGCCCAGCGGGCATTTAGAATTGACCGTCCGCTTTCGCGGTGTCAGCTTCCACAGTCTGTCCAGCTTTTACAGTTTGGGACATCGAGGGGGAAACTGTACATGAGTCGCTGCAACCCGGCCGCGCTGCTTTCGGTGGAGGTGTTTGCCTTTATGGGCGGTGCCCAGGTTTTGCCGGCTCCATAGAGAAGACCCATGCGCTTCAGTTTTCGTTACAAGCTGACGTCGATTATCGCCACTGCCGCGGTGGCCTTCATGTTGGTGATTTTCGCCAGCACGCTCCTCACCAACCGCGTGCAGCGGAAGCTCGACCAAATTCAAGCCCTTTATGTGCCGCGCATTGAGCTCGAACCGAATCTGCGCGGGCACTTCGATGCCATCAATCGCGCGTTTCAAGACGCAGTCGCTTCGCGCGACCCCGATTCTTTGGCCAAGGCGCAAGAAATCAAGAGCGCCTTTTTGTCACAGCTCTCGGCCTCCAACGCCGCGCTCGACCCTGTCGCCATGGCGTCGTTGCGCACCGCCTTCGATGACTATTTCAGCGCCTCGAAAGACGTTTCGCAGCGCCTCATCAAGGGTGAAACCGGTGAAGCGTTGGTCGAAGCCATGGGGGCGATGCAGAACAAACGGCGTCTCGCTTCGGAGTTGCTCAGCAAAACCACCGCCTTTGACAAGCGCGAGATGGCCGCCGCTTTTCACGAAGTCAACACCCAGCTGGGCGACGCCGGCGACATACGCATGTCGATAACCGTCACCTGCATGCTGCTGGTGACGCTGCTTTCATATCTCATCGGCCGCGGCCTGGTTCGCTCGCTGTCGGGCCTCTCCGAGGGCTTCGAGCGTTTCGGCGCCGATGATTTTTCGATTCCCATCGAGGTGCGCGGCTCAGACGAGCTCGCCGATGTCGCCGCTCAGGCCAACCAGATGGCAAAAAACCTCCGCCACTTGGGTGAAGAACGCGGCCGTGTCGACTGGCAGAAAAACGGCCTCGCCGGTCTGGTCAAAGATTTGCGTGGCGAGCTTGAACCCCAAGAGGTCGCCGACCAAGGCGCCGCTTTCTTGGCGCGCTACCTGGGTGCTCCAGCCGCCGCTATCTATTACTGCCAGCAGAAAGACACCCTGCGCCTGCTCGGCAAATACGGGGGTGAGGGCGCCCAGCCCGTGCCACAATTTCACTTCGGCGAGGGGCTGGTGGGTGAAGCCGCGCAGCGCCATGACTTGATGGTGGTGTCCAACCCTCCCCCTGACTACTTGCGCATTCGCTCAGGCTTGGGTGAAGCCCCGCCCCAAGCGTTGGTGCTGGTGCCTCTGTTGCAGAATGGCAAAGTGCGCGGCGTACTCGAATTGGCGCTCTTCAAGCCGCTGCAAGACTCGGGCAGCGAGCTGCTGCTCAACTCCCGCGAGACGTTGACCATCGCGCTCGAAGTCTCGCTTTCTCGCGCTGAAACGCGCTCGCTGCTCGCCGAAACCCAAGCCCAAGCCCAACGGCTTTCGACCCAAGAAGAAGAGCTGCGCTCGACCAACGAAGAGCTGCAAGCACAGCAAGAAGAGCTCCGTCAGACCAATGAAGAGCTCGCCCAACAGGCCGAAGAGCTCGACATGCAGCGACACATGCTGCAAGAAAAACTGAACGAGCTCGAGCTGGCGCGCCAGTCACTCGAAAAGAAGTCAGAAGAGCTGTCGACCGTGAGCGCCTACAAGTCGCAGTTTCTCACCAACATGTCACACGAGCTGCGCACCCCGCTCAACAGCATGTTGTTGCTCTCGAATTTGCTGGCTGAAAACGAAACCGGCTCGCTGTCGGAAAAGCAGGTCGAATTCTCGAAGACAATTCACGCGGCCGGTAAAGACTTGCTGGCGCTCATCAACCAAGTGTTGGACCTGGCGAAAATCGAAGCCGGTCAAAAGGAGCTGCGCGTGGCCGAGGTCAACGTGGCGGCGCTTGCCGACCGCGCCCGCCGCGTCTTCGAGCCGCAAGCCAAAGACAAGAAGCTCGGTTTCACGGTGCAGGTCGACAGTGGCTTGCCCAAAACCCTGCTCACCGACCACCAGCGCGCCGACCAAATCATCACCAACTTGCTCGGCAATGCCTTCAAGTTCACCGACGCCGGCCAAGTCACCCTGCGCATCGGCAGACCGCTGGCCGGCACCCGCTTCAAGCGCCAAGACTTGGTGCTCGAAAAAACAGCGGCCTTCGAAGTCACCGACACTGGCCCCGGCATTGCGCCCGAGCACCAGGAGCGCATTTTCGCGCCCTTCGAACAGGTCGAAAGCAAGAGTGACCGGCGCTACGGAGGCACCGGGCTGGGCCTTTCTATCGCCCGAGAGTTGACGGCGCTGCTGGGCGGAGAGCTGCAATTGAAGAGCGCGCCCGGCCAGGGCAGCACCTTCACCTGTTTCGTGCCATTCGCGTCGCAGCCCGTGCTCGACACTGCTCTCGGCTTACCGCTGCCGCCCGCTCCGACGCGCGATGCGGCGGCCGCTTCAGCGCGCACGGCAGCGGCGCCAGACGACCGCCTGACCTTGAAGCCAGAAGAGCCGTACCTGCTCATCATCGAAGATGACCGCATTTTTGCCGAGGTCTTCGGCGAGGTGATTCGCAGCCAAGGTCTGCGCTACGTCTGGGTGCCCGACGCCGCCCAAGGCCTCGAGCAGATTCGCGCCCAAACACCCAGCGGCATCATTCTTGACGTCAAGCTGCCCGGCACCGACGGCTTTACCTTCATGCAGCAATTGAAGGCCGACCCCAGCACCGCCGACATTCCCATTCACTTTGCGTCAGCGCTAGACGCCGCCGACCGCGGCATGGCGCTGGGGGCCGCCGGGTATCTCACCAAGCCCGCCAGCAAACACGATTTGATTCGCGCCATTCATTCGCTGGTGCCCAGGCTCACCACCCGGCCGAGCGCGCTGTTGGTGGTCGAAGACGACGCCATGGCCGCCCAGTCGTTGATGAAGCAGCTGGCGAGCGAAGGCGTCGAAGCGCGCCACGTCGGCACCGCCGCGCTGGCTTTAGAAACCTTGCGCCAAGGGCGCTTTGGCTGCGTGATTTTAGACCTCTCGCTCCCCGATATGGACGGGTTAGATTTGCTCGAGAAGATTCAGCAGCAAAGCGGCGCCGACATGCCTTCGGTGGTGATTTACACCGCCCGCGCACTGAGCCGCGCCGAAACCAAACGGCTCGAGGCGTACACCGAAGCCATCGTGCTCAAAGAAGGCCCTTCGGTCGAACGGTTGCTCAACGAAGTGAGGCTGTTCACTCGCCGTTTGAAGGCAGGGTTGGCCAACGACACCCGGAGCGCTCCACGCTTTCGCTCGGCCGATGTGCGGTTAGAAGGGCGCAGGCTGCTGGTGGTCGACGACGACATGCGCACTGTCTATGCGCTCTCGGCCACGCTGCGCGCCAAAGGAGCGCACGTGCTGGTGGGCGACACGGGCCGGGTGGGCATCGAAATGCTCAACGCCCACCCCGACACCGAAGCGCTGCTCATCGACATCATGATGCCCGAGATGGACGGCTACGAAGCGATGCGCCGCATTCGCCAAGACCCGCGCTTCGCCCAGTTGCCCATCATCGCCCTCACCGCCAAGGCGATGAAGGGCGACGAAGAAAAGTGCCTCGAAGCGGGCGCCAGCGATTACTTACCCAAACCCATCGACCCTGACCGGCTGTTGGCGCTCTTGCACGCACGGTTGAACCTCTAAGGCTTGTTGAATGAACCCGGCCGAAGTCGAAGACATCGAAGTGCGGCTCTTCTTAGAAGCCATTCACCGCCGCTACGGTTACGACTTGCGCGACTACGCGCCGGCCTCGATTCGGCGGCGGGTGCTGCTTGCGCTGGCGAAGTCGGGCCACGCCCATTTGGGCCAACTGCAGCACGAGGTGTTGACCTGCCCACCGTTCTTCGCGCACCTGCTCGAAGACTTGACGGTGCGGGTGAGCGAAATGTTTCGTGACCCTTCTTTCTACCGGGCTTTTCGCACCCAAGTGGTGCCGGTGCTGCGCACGTACCCACTGCTCAAAATTTGGCACACCGGCTGCGCCACGGGCGAAGAGGTGTACGGCACCGCCATTGTGCTGACCGAAGAAGGGCTGTACGAGCGCGCGCAAATTTACGCCACCGACTTGAGCCCGCAAGCCTTGGCGCAGGCCAAAGAAGGTACTTATTCCTCTGAAGTGGTGAAAACCTTCACCGAGAACTACCAGCGCGGTGGCGGCACCGGCAATTTCGCTGCCTATTACACCGAAGCCTACGGTGGCGTGGCGATGAACGAAGCGCTGCGGCGAAACGTGTCGTTCTTTCAACACAACCTCGTCTCAGACCACGCCTTTGGTGAAATGCACGTCATCTTCTGCCGCAACGTGCTCATCTATTTCGGCAACGACTTACGCGAGCGGGTGCTGAACACGCTCTCGCAGAGCCTGTGCGCGGGCGGCTTCTTGTGCTTGGGCGCCAGCGAACGGTTAGGTCGCCTGGGTGAAAGCCTCGCCTTCTCTGACTTCATTTCGGAAGAACGCATTTACCGCCATGAAAACTAAGCGCGAAATGGCTGACCTCGGGCTGGTGTGCATTGGCGGCTCGCAAGGTGGCTTCGAAGCGTTAGAAAAATTGTTGCCGCAGCTGCCCGCTGACTACCCCTGCGCGGTGGTGGTGCTGCTGCATCAATACCGTCACGGCGCAGGCAACTTGCCCGAACTGCTGAGCACCCGCACGGCAATGCCGGTGAAAGCCGTGCACGACAGAGACCCGGTGATACCCGGCCACCTTTTCGTTGCGCCCGCCAATTACCACTTGCTGCTCGAGCGTCACCATGCCTTCGCGCTCAACACCGACGCACCGGTGCAGTACGCGCGGCCTTCAATCGACGTGCTCTTCGAGAGCGCAGCCCATGTCTACGGGCCCCGCACCACGGGCGTGCTGCTCAGCGGCGCGAGCATCGACGGAGCATCGGGACTCAAGCAGATAAAAGCCGTGGGCGGCCTTGTCGCCTGTCAACACCCTGACACCGCTTCGGGCAAGGTGATGCCTCAAGCCGGCATCGACACCACCACCGTTGATAAAGTCGGTTCACCCCAGGAGCTGGGACAATGGCTAAAGCAATTGCACCCATGAACGCGGCCCGGCCCAAGGTGCTGCTGGTCGACGATGTCGACGCCAACCTGGTGGCCTTCGAGGCGCAGCTGTCGAAGCTCGACTGTGAGCTGATTCGCGCCCGCTCGGGCAACGAAGCCTTGCGCGCGCTGCTCAAACATTCTTTCGCGGTGATGCTGCTCGACGTGCAAATGCCCGAAATGGACGGCTACGAAGTCGCCCGTTACGCGCGCGAGAACCCGCAGACGCGTGACGTGCCCATCATTTTTGTCACCGCCATGCACCAGACCGAAACCAACGCGCTCAAAGGTTACGGAGCCGGCGCGGTCGACTTTCTCTTCAAGCCCACCAACCCCGAAGTACTGCTCTCGAAGGTGAGCATCTTTCTCGAGTTGCACGTCAGCCGGCAGAAACTGGCCGACGCGCTCGAGGCACACAAAAACACTTTGGCCGAGCTCGAAGCCTTCAACTATTCGGTCTCGCACGACTTGCGTGCGCCGCTGCGGCCGCTCGACGGTTTCAGCCAAGCGCTGCTCGAAGACTACGGCGACCAGCTCGACGGCAAAGCGAAAGACTATTTGAACCGCATTCGTGCCGCGGCCAACCGCATGTCGCAATTGATTGACGACTTGCTGCAGCTCTCGCGCATGGGCCGGGCCGAAATGGCGGCGCGGCCCACCGACTTGGTGGCGCTGGCCAACACGGTGGTCGAAGAATTGCGCCGCACCGACGGAGGCGACCGGGTGCAGTACCGCTGCATTGCCGAAGCGACGGTGGTGGCCGACGGCCGGCTGCTGCGTATCGTGCTCGAGAACCTGCTACGCAACGCGTGGAAATTTTCGCACAAGAAACCCCAGCCTCACGTCGAGTTGGGCTGCTCAGAGCGCGACGGCCAGAAAGTCTTCTTCGTGCGCGACAACGGCGCCGGCTTCAACCCCGCCCACGTCAACAAGCTCTTCCAACCGTTTCAACGGCTGCACACCGATGCTGAATTCGAAGGCACGGGCATTGGGCTGGCCATCGTGCAGCGCATCATCAAGCGCCACGGAGGCACCACCTGGGCCGAAGGCGTGCCCGACGAAGGAGCCACTATTTACTTTACGTTGCCGTAGCCGAGAGGAGCCCTCTGCCCGTGAGCAAACGCATGTTGCTTGTCGAAGACAACCCCGACGACGTTGAGCTGACCATTCGGGCGCTGCAGAAAAATCGACTCGATAACGAGCTGGTGGTCTGCCTCGACGGTGAAGACGCCCTGGCGTTTTTGTTTTGTGAAGGTCGCCACGCCCAGCGCGACCCCACCGAGCTGCCCGAAATCGTGCTCTTAGACCTGAAGCTGCCCGGCTTGACGGGCTTAGAAGTGCTCCGCCGCATTCGCTCTGACCACCGCACCCGCTCACTGCCGGTAGTGATTCTGACCTCGTCGTCACAAGACCGTGACATGGTCGAAAGCTACGCGCTGGGCGCCAACAGCTACGTGCAGAAACCAGTGAACTTTTCTGACTTTCTCGAAGCCACCCGGCAGCTCGGCCTCTACTGGCTAGAACTGAACCGCCGACCCTCGCTGAAGTCGAAGCCATGAGAACGAGCCCTCCATGAAGCGACCTCTGCGCGTGCTCATCGTCGAAGACTCAGCAGACGATGCCGACTTGTTGTTGCTCGAGCTGCGACGCGGCGACTACCAGGTAACGCACCGCCGGGTAGACACCGCCCAAGCGATGCGCCAGGCGCTCAAAGAACAAACGTGGGACCTGGTGCTCTCAGACTTTTCAATGCCGACGTTCAGCGCGCCTGAAGCGTTGGCGTTGCTCAAAGACGTGAAGGCCGACATTCCTTTTCTCATCGTGTCAGGCACCATCGGCGAAGACATCGCCGTCGACGCGCTGCGTGCCGGGGCGCACGACTTCATGGTGAAGGGCCGCTTGGCCCGCCTGGTGCCGGCCATCGAACGTGAATTGCGCGACGCGGCCAACCGCCGCAGTAAGCGCGAAGCTGAATTGGCACAGCGGGCCACTGAAGCACGCTTTCGCGGCATCATGGAAACCGCGACCGACGCGGTCATTTCGACCGACGCTTCAGGCAACATTGACTACGTCAACGCCTGTGCCGAAAAAATGTTCGGGTATTCGAGCGCCGAGCTGCTGCACCAACCGCTCTCGGTGTTGCTGGCCAAGCAAGAACGCTCCGGCCAGCACGACGGGCTGCTGAATGACTTGGCGTCGGGTGACAGCCCCGCTTTGGGCAAGACGCTCGACTTGGCTGGCCGGCGAAAAAACGGTACCGAATTTCCCATCGACTTGTCGTTTGGCCGGTGGCTTTCAAACGGGCAAACCCACTTCGCCGCCATCATTCGCGACGTGAGCGACCGCAAAAAAGTCGAAGCCCAGCTATTGGTGGCTGACCGCATGGTCGCGGTGGGCACCCTGGCGGCCGGCGTGGCGCACGAAATCAACAACCCGCTCGCGGCGGTAATGGCCAACCTCGAATTGGCGGCGACTGACGTCGAAGAATTGGCCGCCAAGCTCGATGACAAGACCATCACTGACCGGCTGACCGAAGAGCTGCGCGACGCGCGTGAAGGTGCCGACCGGGTGCGCCACATCGTGCGCGACTTGAAAATATTCTCGCGGGGCGAAGACGAAAAGCACGGGCCCGTCGACGTCGAGCGGGTCATGGAGTCGACCTTGCGCATGGCCGCCAATGAGCTGCGCCACCGCGCACAAGTGGTGAAAGAGTACCAACCGGTGCCGCTGGTCGAAGGCAGCGAAGCCCGCCTGGGCCAAGTCTTCTTGAACCTGGTGGTGAACGCCGCGCAGGCAATTGAAGAAGGCCAAGAGAAACAGAACGAAATTCGTGTTTCCACCCGGTACGACGGCAAGCGGGTCATCGTCACGGTGGCCGACACCGGCGAAGGCATCGCCCCCGACATTTTGAGCCGCCTCTTCACTCCATTTCTCACCACCAAGCCGGTGGGGGTGGGCACGGGCCTTGGGCTGTCGATTTGCCACCGCATCGTCACCAGCTTTGGCGGTGACATCGTGGCCGAAAGTGAAGTGGGTAAAGGCACTCGCTTCATGATTTCGCTGGTGCCGACCGCGACCCAGCCTGAGCCCATTCGGGCCGTCAACACGCCAGTGATGGCCAGTCTTTTGCGGCGCGGCCGAGTGCTGGTGGTCGACGACGAAACAATGGTGGCGAAAGCGGTACAGCGCGCCATCGGCACTGACCATGACGTAGTGACATTGCATCGCGCCAAGTTGGCGTTAGAGCGCATTTCAGCCGGCGAGCGGTACGACCTTATCTTGTGCGACTTGATGATGCCCGAGATGACCGGCATGGACCTGCACCGCGAAATCTCGCTGTTGGCGCCCGCCCAAGCCGCGTCGATGGTTTTTCTCACCGGTGGCGCCTTTACCCCCCGCGCCCGCGACTTTCTTGACTCGGTGAGCAACCACCGCCTCGAGAAGCCGTTCGACATTTTGGGGTTACGCGCGTTGGTGAATCACCGCATTCGACGGTTGGGGTAGTCAACTGCGTGCCCTTAGGCGACCGTCAGGGGGTCACCATTACCCCACGGTCAGCAGTGACCCAGGGGCATTGACCTCGATTCGTCACCTTAGAAGCGGCATGACGGCTGCACCCGACTGACGAGCATGGCCACCATTGTCATCGTCGATGATGAAGTTCATGTGGGTAACGCATTGCGGCGTTTGCTGTTACGGGCGGGCCATTCGGTCGAGCTTTTCTCACGTGCCAGCGAGGCCTTGACGCGCGACTCCCATGTCTTGCCCGACATGGTGATTTCAGATTTTCGCATGCCCGAAATGACGGGCTCTGAGCTGCTTGCCCAAATGCGCCACCGTTACCCCGAGTGCGTGTGCGTCATTTTGACGGGCGATGCCGACGACCTGAACCTCAATTCTGCCGTCGTCAACAGCCTGGTGCGCAAGCCGTGGGTCAACGGAGAAATGCTCGAACACTTGCACGACTTGCTTGTCGAGCGAACCTAAAGCTCCGCTTTAGTTGATGCCGGGCTCGCAGGTGCAGCCTTCACCCGCACACGCGTTGCCCATGCTGTCCGTGCACGAAAGACCCGCACAGCAATCACCATCGCTGTGGCAGCTTTGACCTACCGCTTTGCACACCGACGGGCCAGTGGTGTCGTCTTGCACACACGCCGACAAGTCAAAGAGCATGAACTCAAGGGCCTTCTCTTGGCCGGTGAGCGCCCCGGGAATGCAGTAGTCAGGGAACTCGTTGCCCGCGTTCTTGTCGATGGCACCCGCCGTGACGTGAAAGTCACTGAACACCACGCGGCCACACTGCGGAGCAGCGCCACCATCAATCAGCGTGCCCGCGTCGCGAAACGGCGTGTTGTAGGTGAGGTGCTGAATCGACGCTTGCTTCGGCGCCGCGGAGGGAACTTCACCGTACAGCCAGCGGGTTGAGCCCGCCCCCACCGCAGTGACGTCATGGCGCGATTCACGAATGCCCAAAGTACCGGTGTTCATCGACGCGTTCACGTTCTTCAGCCATTGCGCAAAGGCCATGCCCTTGGGGAACGACTGGTCAACCGTGACGTTGAAAACACTGGAGTACAAGTCTTTGAGGCCGGGGTCCCACGTGGCCGCCGCCGGCCAGCCGACTTGGGTCCACACGTAACTATAGTGTGTGGCGAAAACGCGGCCGCCAATGTTGGCGTAATTCACCATGTTGCTCACCTGCGGCGCCGTCTTGTAGTTTGCGTCGCCTTCACAGGGCAAAATCACCACGTCGTACTTGGCCAAGTTGGGGCTGCTGTTCCACAGCGTGCTGCCCGCGGGAGTATTGCTCGGCAAAACACGGCCATTCTCACGGTAGAAGTGCACCCGACCGGTGCCGCTGGGCACGGTGAACTCGCTGTCAGAAATGCCGATTTTGCGCAGCAAGCATTCAAAGGCGTCTGCTTCGCCCGAAGCGAGTGCCATCAGCGGCAAGTCACCTTCGCTCTGGTTGCGCGGCAGGCGTGTGAGGTTCACATCGGTGAGGGCGTTTTCTTGGCACGCGTTGACTTGGGTCAACGTCACCTGGCGGCGCCACTTACCAATCTGCACCACGAGGGGAATGTTGGCCCCATTGGGCACATTCTCGAGGCGGAAAGAGCCGGTCGCGTCGGTCAACCCAATTGCCACCGGGTTGCCTGACACCAGCGCGCCACACGCGTCGCAGGTGGCCCCCGCGGGAAATTGCTTCAGCGCCGCGTTGGGCACGTAAACAATGGCGTTGTACAGCGGCACGTTGCCACCCGGGTCATACACCTTGCCAGTCAGCGTGGTCGACGTACCGCCGGTGCATGTGGCGACTTGGCATTGCAAGCCGGTACAGGGGCCGCCATCGGGCAAGGTGGGCATGCTGCCACCGCCGGTGCCGCCATGGCCGCCCATGCCTCCAGCTTGGCCACCACCGGTGCCTCCGCCCGTGCCGCCATCGCCAGCGGCAATGCAGCGGTTGTCGACGCCGCACGTTTTCGATTCGCAGTCAGCCCCGGTGTTGCAGAAAGCGCCGATGGGCGCGGCACCGCCGCAGTTGCAGTTGCTGAACACCACCGCCGCCGCCAACACCGACAAGCCAAAGAGAGAGCGTTTCAAAGCCAATTCTCCAAAGAAGAAAAATGAAGCGACGTGCGCGGGAGCGTAACCCAAAACGGGGCCACGCCTGCTTTTCGCACCGCTTCGATGGTGTCGGTCTTTGCCGTACCTGTGGGCAAACCGGTTTCTTTAAGGTATTCGGCTTCGAATGGCGGGGCCGACAGCTTCCATTCTTCTTCGGGCGCCTCTGACAAGCGAGAGCACCGCTGCTGTTCGAGCCGAGCTTAATCAGATGTCGGAACGAAGCGAGGGTGACGACTTCTGGGTTGAAGAACGGCCCTTCCTCGTTGATTTTGGCCAAAAATCTACGAGCGAACTCGACGAACTCACACAGGCACTCGGCAACGTGCTCGGCTGGACTCCTCGCAGCAGCATAATGCTCGCGGCAATGTGCAATGACCGGCGCGATCACCAGCTCCTAGCCCAATTGTGTCTCCGTTTAGCGAGCATGTTTGACGGCGTGGTGGATTTCGGAGGAGAGCTTCTCTCCGAGCCAATACTGAATCGCTCAGCTCCAACCACCGCTGTACGCGTGGTGGCTCCCTCTGGCCTCAACGGTAGACTGTTCGCCATCTCGTACATGACGGCGAACGGTGAGTACGCCACGAGCCACCTGGGTGATGCTCCCTTTCTCGCGTCGTGGATCAACGACCCACGCTTCCAGATGGTCAAGTAGTCGCCCGGCCGGCCACCGCTCAGTGCCCGCCAATACATGGCCTTCTCGGCGCTAAAACACCGCGCTCTTCGGCAACGCTCGGGCGCCTTCGAGCGGCAACCAGAACGTCACCACCGTGCCCGCGCCCTGCTTGCTGGCAATCGACAACTCACCGCCATGGGCGTGCAAAATGCCCTGCGTCACCGCGAGGCCCAGGCCCGTGCCTTCGCCCTCTGACTTCGTCGTATAGAAAGGGTCACACACTTTCTGCAGCTCTTCTTCAGAGATGCCGCTGCCCTTGTCTTCAAAGCGCACGCCCACCCTGCCCGGCTCAGTCAGCGACGAAATGGCAATTTGGCTGCCCGGAGGCGACGCCTGCACCGCGTTGAGCAGCACATTCATCGCCGCCTGCGAAAGCTGCGAGCCATTGCCCTTCACCACCACTTCGCCCGGCGCAATGCGCTGCACCACTTCGACACTTCGCGTACGCATCACCGGGGCGATGAGCGGCAAACACGTCGACACACATGCCGCGACGTCGACCGTGGTGAACTCAGCCGGCTGCTCACGCGCGTAACGCAACAGCGACTGCACCGTCGAACCAATTTGACCCAACGCGGTGGAAATCGCGTCGAAGTATGCCTCGCGCCTCTCTGGGCTTGCCCTGCCTTCGCGCAACAACGCCACGCAGTTCTGCACGCCCATCAGGGGGTTGTTGATTTCATGCGCCACCCCCGCCGCGAGCAACCCGACCGAGGCCAGTTTTTCAGACTGCAACACGCGCAATTGCTGCTCCACCACTTGGCGGTTGGCTTCGCGCAGCTGCTCATTCGTCTTGCGCAGCGCTTGCGTCTTTTTCGCCAGCTCCACGAAAACAGACACTTTCGAACGCAGTATGTCGGGGTGCGCCGGCTTCGACACATAGTCCACCGCGCCAATGGAGTACGCCCGAAATTGCTGCACCTCAACGTCGCTGAGCGCGGTGAGAAAGATAATCGGCACGTTGGCCGACGACTTGCGTTCACGAATCAAGCGGGCGGTTTCGAAGCCGTCTATTTCGGGCATCACCACGTCGAGCAGAATCACCGCGAATTCTTCGCGCAACAAATGCCGCAGCGCTTCACGCCCCGACTGGGCCTTCACCAGTTTCTGCCCCAGCCCCTTCAGCGTGTCTTCGAGCAAAGCCAGGCCCATCGGCTGGTCGTCGACCAACAGAATGCTGACTTGCGGCTCCTCGTGCTCGCTCATCACGTCTTGCCTCCGAGCGCAGCGAGGCTTGGCCACCCTACTTGCCTTCGCGAAGCGAGCAACTCAGACGTATGGGCAGCTTTCTGCGAAGCCATGTTCTGCTCTCCTCGTGCGCCACTGGGTAGCAAAAACGCGAACCCGAGTGAATCAGTTGCGAATGAAGCTCGGGGGAGCCACCACGCGCACACACACGTGCTCGTCTTGGCTTTGCGCTTGGGCCCTGCCATTCAAGCGGCCCGGCCCCATGCCAGAGAGCGCTTGCAACGTTGCCACCAAAGCCAGACATTCACCCACGCTTGGCGCGGTAATGCCTTGAGGCCCACTTTTGACAGGCATTGGCAACCGCGGCACGCGCCCCGCAGCCAGCAGGGCCTCGGTGGCGTATGCGGGCTGATCGTCGAGCATCAACCCAATGGCCGGCAGCAGACGCGCATCGGGCACCCGGCCCGCTTGTTGAAACTCAAAAAATTGCTCCACCCCTCCTAAGCTTTCATAGAGCGCAATACCGAAACATTGCTCGGCGCCGCCAAACACTGAGCATTCGTAGGTGTGCTCGAGCTGGCCCGTCACCCGAACCTCGATGGGCTGCCGGTCGGTCCAAAACAGCCACGGGCGAGCTGACCAGAAGTCAGTGGCCGCCTGCAGCATCGACAGCGCCACGTCTGAGCTGGCGAGCAAGGCCCGCTTTTTCCACGCCACATAAACGGCGATGGCGGCGCGTGACTGCAAAGCACCGTTCGGCGCCTCGCCCAAAGACACCCCCACCACCCGCGCTGCTTCGTCGAGCGACGGTTCACAACAGAAATCTTCGGGCTTGCTTTCACCCACCAGCGCCCGCACCGCCTCGAGGTCACTCACTCCGAAAATCGGAGGCCCTACCGCCCCATCTTCGCCGATGCTCAAGTACACATTGGTGTACCCACCCGTAACGTCGACCGGCCCCAGCTTGAGTAAATGCTGCACGAGCGCTCCCTGTGGCGAATTGGCACCGCGGCATGCAATTCGAAGCCCACGTCTATTCTGACCCGCGACGGGTATATAGAAGGCAACCTGTTACCAAAACGTAACAAGCAGCCTTGGTGCGTTACGAGCCAGTAGCCTTCATGCAAAGCAAACAAAGTCAGCAGATGCCTCAGCGGTGACAGACCCGCCCCGCGCCAACAGGTCAGCGCTCAATGAATTCATAGACAAACACACTGGCACGCGCCTTGGACTGTGGTAACCCCACAATGAGCGCACACTTTCGGCCGGCCACGAAAAAGTTAGAGCGACATAACCCCCAAGGCATTCGCCGCGTCTTGCTCGCGCAAGAAGATGAACGTCAACGAGAGCGTTTGGCCAATGTACTGCGCCAAAAAGGCTACGCCGTCACCGAGGTCGAAGACGGCAGCGAGGCCCAAGACTATTTGAAATGGGCAGCCAACCAGCCAGGCGGCTTCTGCTTGCCTTCGGTGATTGTCGCCCAAGCTGAAATGTCGGGCGGCGACGGGTTAGACCTTTTGGCTTACCTGCGCGAGCGCCACGACGCGACGCCGGTCATCGTTCTCAATTCAATGGGCGACCCCGACATCGAGCGCGCGGCACGCGGGTTTTCAGCCACCTTCGTGCTCGACGGCCCCGTTGAAACTGAAGAATTGCAAGCGGCAGTCTATTTGGCAGTCACCACGGGCAAGGGCCTTTCGTCGGCCAAAAAATCGACCGAGAGCAGGCATGCGTCGTCGTCGAACTTCGAGGTGCCTGAAAACGCGCACACGTCGACCATCAACGCGTCGAGAAACGCGTCGGGCGAAAGCAGAGCGCTCTTCGCGGCCGACTCGCGCAGCCTGAGCTGACCAAAAAGGTCGCTCGCCGGGCCTGGCCCTTCGACCTCGAAGACACCATCGGTATAGAGCAACACCCGGTCGCCCTTTCTGAGCTCAACCACCCCGACCGAATAGTCGGGCGCATCGGCCAACCCCAGGGCCGGGCCGTTTTCGCCTGCGCCCAACAGCAGCGGGTCAGCGCCGGGCCGCGAGCGCAGATAGAGCGGGTTGGGGTGCCCTGCGTTGGCGAACTGCATCGCCCCGGTGCGTGAATTGACCACCAGGTACGCGGCGGTGACGAACATTGGCGCTTCAGCGTCTTTCCAAATGGTGCGCAGCCCGCGGTTCAACTGCTCCAACATTTGCGCGGGGTGGCGAGAAAACGGCGCCCGCTCGTCAATCAACGCACGCAACATTGCTGTCACCAAAGCGGCGCGCACGCCATGGCCCATCACGTCGCAAATAATGACCCCCGCTTCGTCTTTCGAAACCCGCAGCACGTCGAAGAAGTCGCCACCCACCACCCCCGCGGGAAAATAGCGTTGGCAAAAACGCAAGCTGCTGGGCGTGCCTGAACCGGCGTCTGCAAACACGGGGTAGCGCTGCGGCAAAAACGCTTGCTGAATCTCGCGCGCCAAATTGAGGTCTCGCTCGAGCTCGGCGTTCTTCGCCTTGAGCGCTTGGGCGTAACGCGCGGTTTCTTGTTCGGCCCGGGTGCGCTCGACAGCATAGCGAATGGCGCGCACCAACACCTCGGGCCCCGCTTTGCCCTTCACCAAATAGTCTTGCGCGCCGCTCTGCACCGTCTTCAGGCCCAGGTCTTGGTCGTCGAGCCCGGTAAGCACGATAATCGCTTCTCGGGCGGCGGCGCGGCGCACCGCCTCGAAGGTGGCGAACCCCTGGCTGTCGGGCAGCGACAAGTCGAGCAGCACCACGTCAAAACGGTCTTGCGCCAACCCCTCGAGGGCCAAAGAGAGCTGACCGACCCGGGCAATGTCGAAGGGTGTGTCGCGCAGAGCCAACTTGAGCAGCTCGGCGTCGTCATCGGTGTCTTCGATGAGCAACACTTTCAACCGCGGCATCATCAATGTTTCCACCGGCGCGCCCCTTCGTCGTTCGACGGCCCCGGCATGGCTGTCTCTTTGCGTGCCAAATCTTCTTTGAGAAAGGCGAGCAGCTCTTTGAAACGCGGCTCATTGCGGTCATCGCTTTCGACCAAGAGCTGATGCGCTTCAATAATGGTGGTGGCCCACGCTGGCGTTGCCTGCCGGGCTTCGACCAACGCGCGTGCGTCGTTCAGGTCGTCGGCGTGGGCCATCGCGCCCGGGCTGTCCATCTGGAAGAAGCGGTCAACGCCCAACGTTTTGAAGAGCTCGAGGTTGCGTGGGCTGATACGAAAAATGGCGACCTTGTCGGCTCCCATTTTCTCAAGCCGCATGCTGATGCCCACCAGCACACCCAAAAACGTGCTGTCCATATACGTGCACTTGCCCAAATCGAGCTCGACGCGGCGAAACCCACGGCTCAACATTTCACGGGCTACGTCGCGAAGAGGCTGACCATGCAGGTGAGTGGCCCGGCCTTGCACCCGCACGCAGACCGTTTGCTCCAAGGTGCCTACCCAAATCTGACCAGCGGGTTGCTCCATCGCGCTCAACCCCTTTCGCCCTGCCGACCGCACGCGCTCTGGGTTGTTGCAAGAGCCGTAAGGCGAGTCTTAGGTGGCCACCTTATCACCTCGGAGGAACCAGCGTCATGGCCGCCGATAAAAGCCCTTCGACCGTCGACGTCTTTTTGAACAGGTAAACAGCTCCCATTTGGCTCGCTTCGAGCGCGCCGTCCAAGTCGAATTCAGAGGCCAAAAGAATCACCGGCGTGGTGCGCTCTGCCTTGCGCAAATAGGTAACCATGTTGAGGTGCGCTGTCCCGCCGAAAATGTCGAGGTCGGCGATAATCAGCTCGGGCAGCTCATCGAGCTGCAGGGTATCAATGGGTTGGCCGAAGTACGTCAAGAGCTCGTTCTTGTCGGCCATTTCGGTGACTTGGTAGCCCTGGCGCCGCAGCGAGGCAGCGAGCGGCTCGCGAGAATAATCATTCGGGTCGACCACCAACACCTTGGGCGAGCTCAGCTGCAGAAAGGTTTCGTAAAAGCCGCGAGGGCCAATGCGCTTGCCCGTCTTGTGATGCACTTTAGGTTTCTCCCGTCTGGGTGGTTCACACTGGTTTCCAGGTCTCAAGGCACAGAACGCACAAGCGCGCACCGGTAAGAGGGTCTTGCCGCACGTGGTGGTACGTGTGACACGCCGCGCACCGGAAACAGTCGACCGCGGCCAAAATACCCGCCCGTCTCAAGTCACCGCGGGTCACCACCCCCACCACTCGCCCGGCCTCCAACACCAACAGGCAACCCAAGTGTTGAGCGCGCACGATTTCAGCCAGCGCGTCAATCGGAGTTTGGCTGCTCACCGTTTCGGGCGGGCTGCTCATGCATTCTGAAACCAATGCTTCAGCCGGCATGCGCCACAAGTCGCACAAACACAGCACTCCCAGCGGCTGACGCAGGTTCTTCACCACCGCCAAGTGCTGAATACCCAGCTCGTAACAAAGCTGCTCGGCCTCTTGCACCCGCATCGACGGCGACACCACCGTCGGCGAGCGCTGAACCAAGTCACTCGCGATGCGTTGGTCAAAAGCTTTCTGCCACAAATGCAGAGCCGGAAATCGAGCGCTGATACGTGCTTCCATCGTTCGCAAGCTCACCAGTGACCCCTTTGCAACGGCATGCTTGCCCCCGCACGCCGCCCTCGACCGGTGTGTTGCAATTCTTTCGCCGTCGTTGTGGTTTCGTCGGCGGCAGAAAAAACGAACGAGCCGCTTCACTCGAGGCGTTACCGTGAAGTTTCATTTTTTTGTCTGCAACCAATGTCTTGACCTGCAGCGAAGTGAATAAGGGCGCACCGTTTGGAAACCTGGCGTACTTCGAGCGCTACCGTTAGGTGACTATTCGCCCCAGGCAGACCTGTCGGTTTGCGTTACGGCGTCACCGTTTGGTAACCCTGGCCGCGGTTGGCGAGAGAAACATCAAGCGCAGCACCCTTGGCCCACGCCTTGCCTGACGGACTGGGTCTTGTTTTTTTGGTTTGAAGTTTGGCCGCGCTTGCGCGCAGGTTGCCACCACCCACTTTTTTTTTGGAAACGTCATGCCTCTCAACGCCATGATTCCCTTCGAGTCTCTCACCACCGCGCTCAACGTTTTGCTGGTTGACGACGAGCCGTCGATTCGCGTCAGCGTGGGAGACGCCCTGCGTGGGGCGGGCTACCGGGTCACCATTGTCTCTGACGGGGCAGGCGCCATGGAGGCAATTGGGTCAGAAATCTTCGACTTGGTGGTGTGCGACGTGCGTTTGCCTTTTCACGACGGCTTGGCGGTGTTGCGCCGCGTGCGCGAACAAGCCCCGTCGACCGACGTCATATTGATGACAGCTTACGCCGCGGTGCCTGACGCGGTCGCGGCGTTGAAAGACGGCGCCACCGACTATCTGATTAAACCTTTCAACGTGCAGGAGCTGCTCTTGCGCATCGAGCGCATCAGCCGCGAGCGGGCCTTAAAGCGCGAGCTGGGTGAAGCACGGCGCATCATCGACGAGACGACTGACGAAGCGGCGTTGGTGGGGCGTTCACCCGCCATGCTCAAAATGTTCGAGAACATCGAAAAATTGGGCGCCAGCGATGCGCCCATTTTGATTACCGGTGAAAGCGGCACTGGCAAAGAGTTGGTGGCCGGCGCCCTGCACCGTCACAGCGCGCGCCGCGACAAGCCCTTCGTGGCGGTAAATTGCGCCGCTTTTCCCGAAACACTGCTCGACGCCGAGCTCTTTGGCCACGAGCGCGGCGCTTTCACCGGCGCGGTGAAAAAACGCGACGGCCGGTTCAAGGCGGCCGACGGCGGCACCCTGCTGCTCGACGAGGTGGCCGAAATTCCACTCTCGGCGCAGGCCAAGCTCTTGCGCGTGCTGCAAGAAAAGTCGTTTGAGCCCCTGGGCACCAACCAGAGCGTGCACGTCGACGTGCGGGTGCTTTCGGCCACCCACCGCAACTTGAAAGACCTGGTGGCGCGCGGGTTGTTTCGTGGCGACCTGTACTACCGTCTGAAAATTTTAGAATTTGAAATACCTCCCCTGCGCGAGCGCCGCGGCGACCTGGCCATTTTGCTGCAACACTTCTTGCGCCGTTTTTCGCCAGGCCCAGAACCGGTGGGCATTTCGTCGCGCGCGATGGCGGCGTTGGCCGAATATTCTTTTCCCGGCAATGTGCGCGAGCTGGAGCACGCCATTCGCCACGCCATCGCCATGGCCGGCGGCGTGGGCGACATCGACTTGATTCATTTACCGAGCGACATCGCGGGCAATGAAGTCTCTTCCGAGCCGGCGCCGAGCGGTATTCGCCCCTTGCCCAATGCCATGCGCGAATTCGAGCGCGAATATTTGCGGCGAGCGCTGCAGGCCGGTGGAGGCAGCAAGAGCCAAACCGCGGCAATGCTCGGCATTTCGCGCAAAAACCTGTGGGAAAAGCTCAAGCGGCACGGCTTAGAAGACGCGTCGAGCGAAGACAGCGGAGTGGGTCTGATGCACCCTTCGCTGGCGGGCTCCGACGGCGAAGCCAAGCTCGCGCCTGACGGGTCGACTGAGAAAACTTCTTGAAGACCTTCAACGACATTTTGCGTGGTGTTTACCAGCGCATCGTCACCGCGCGCAGCGCGAAGGTCGCCCTGGCCGAGCGGCAGTTGGGGGTTTTGCGCTGGGGCATCATGGTTGCTTTCGCGGCGGGTGGGCCCTGGGTGCTCGAGCGACCCGACGCCAAGCCGTGGCTCATTTACACCCTGTACGGAATCGGCGCGTTCTACTGCGCATACATGAGCCTCTTCAAGCCACTGCGTCGCCAAAGCACGGCGAAGGGCGCCTTTTTCACGGTGACTTGGCAGGCTGGGTTGAGCCTGGTGTGGGTTTACGCAGCGGGAGGCATTCACTCACCCTTCTATGTGGTGATGTACGCCGCGGTGCTCTCACACTCGGTGCGCTTCAAGTTGAAGCACACGGTGTACAGCGTGTTTTTTCACAGCCTGGGGTACTTGAGCGTGCTGGCGTTGATGGGGCAGGTGCAAGGTCGCGTGCTCGATATTTTGGCGCGGCTGGTGTTGTTCTTCGTCGCCGGCACTTTTGGGCTCTTGCTTTCTCACGAATTGCAGCGCCGCTCGGCGGCAGCGGTGAAGACCGAAGCCGCGCTGATTGAAGAGCACACCCGCAGCTACCTGGCGCAAATCGTCGAGACGTCGGGCGACGCCATCATCGGGTTGTCGCTCGAAGGCGCCGTCGAAAGTTGGAACCCCGCCGCCGAAGCGATTTACGGCTACCGCCGTTCAGACGCACTGGGTAAGCCGATTTCATTTCTGAGCCCTGCGGGGGCGAGTGAAGACTTCACCCGTCTGCTCGAGAGCGCACGGAACACTGGCCGGGTGCAGCGCGCGCAGCTCACCCGGGTTCATAAAGACGGCCGTGAAATCACCATTTCTCTCACCCTTTCACCGGTGAGTGATTCGCAGGGCAAAATCATCGCCATGTCGAGCATTTCGCGCGACATCAGCACCCAAGAAGAGACCCAGCGGCAGTTGGCGTTTCAAGCCCGCCTCATGGCCAACGTCTCTGACGCGGTGGTGGCCACTGACCCCGACCTGGTCATCAACTATTGGAACCACGCCGCCGAGGCCATTTACGGGTGGACCCAAAGTGAAGCCATGGGCCGCTCGGTGTCAGACTTGCTCGCGACCGAATTTCTCAACAATACGTTGAACAGCGACCTGTTCGACCTGCGCGAAACAGGCCGGCTCTTCAACTGCGAAGTGATTCAACGCCGAAAAGACGGCACCGCCGTGTACATCGAAACCGCGGCCATCGCGTTGCGCGACGACAAAGGCGAATTCATCGGCGCGGTGAGCGTGAACCGCGACATCAGCGAGCGCAAACGCATTGAGCAAGCACTTCACCAGCAGACCACGCTCTACGAGAACCTGGTGCTCGGCCAAAGCGACATGGGCCACGGCGTGGGCATTACCGATAACGAGCATTTCATTTACGTCAATGAAGCGTTGGCCCAAATCAGCGGCTACACCGTGGAAGAACTCTTGGCGTTGCCGTCATTTCTGAACCTGGTCGCTCCCGAAGAGCATGCGCTCTTAAGCCGCCAGCTCCAGGCACGCGTCGAGGGGCGCTCGCCTCCCTCTGAAATCAACCAGACGGTGCTGCTGCGAAAAGACGGTGTGCGCCGCGACATTGAATATGCGATGAAACCGATGCAGGTGAACGATCACCTGCAGTGGGTGGGCGTGGTGAGAGACGTCACCGAGCGTAAAATGCAGCAAGAAGCGCTCGCTCGCTCGTTGGCAGACACCGCCAAAGCACGCGACCGAGAACGCCAGCGCGCCGACGACTTGCGCGCGGCCAACGTGCTGCTCGAAGAGGCCAACCGCCGCATCGTCGAAGAGCAACTCAAAGTGCTGCAGACCGAAAAGCTGGCTTCGATTGGCATGCTTGCCGCCGGCGTGGCCCACGAAATCAACAACCCGCTCACCGGCATTGCGGCCTGCGTGAGCGCGCTCAAGAACGGGCAGCTCTCTGAAGAACGCCAGGCTTATTACCTCGACGTGATTGAGAACGCGCTGTCGCGCATGAGCACCACCGTCAATTCGCTGCTCGGTTATGCGCGGCACCAACCGGTGGGCGCCACGCTGCTCGACGCCCGCATGTCAGTCGCTTCGTGCCTGCCGCTGATTGCGCCCCTGCTGCGTGAAAAACGGGTCGATGTCGACCTGCGCATACCCGCGGGAGACGCGATGGTCATGGGCAATGCCTCGCAGCTGGCACAAGCCACCATGAACGTGCTGCTCAACGCCATTCATGCTTCGCCCACCGGCAGCCAAGTGACGGTGTGGAACACCCGCAACGAGCAGCGGGTGGGCATTCACTTTCAAGACCGGGGAACCGGCATTCCCCGCCAAAATCTGCACCTGGTATGCGACCCGTTCTTCACCACCAAGGCTGAAGGCCAAGGCACCGGGCTGGGTTTGTCGGTCACGCAAGGCATCGTGCAAAACCACGGCGGCGAGCTCGTGATTGCCAGCGAAGAGGGCCTGGGCACCACAGTTACCTTTTGGCTGCCCAGCTCAGGGCATTTGCACACCGTGCTCGCCGCCGCGCATGGCGAAGAAGAGCCCCGACAACCTGAAGTGCTGGCCGAGGCGGCAGCCACCCTTTCGCAGCTTGCAGCAGAATCTCAGCCGGTCAAGCGAGCACCGCGACCGCTACAGGGTGCGCCAGCCCCCCCACCGTCGGCTCCGTCAGCTTGACACGCTTCTTAAAGACCATTGAAAGCTGACCTCGAGTAGACTCAACAGCTGATCAGCGGCGCATTGAAAGGGCCGTCGTCTCGAAGGGGGAACATGTCGGGCTCCAAAGCCAGCCGCCCCCAGGGCGACGCGGTGCTGCTGCAGGCAGGCGACACCCGTGGCGAAACGACCAAGGGGCACATTCTGGTCGTCGATGACCACGCCGCCTTGCGCCACGCCTATGCGCGCATGCTGGTCGCTGCCGGTTACCAAGTGACCGAAGCCTCTGACGGCGACGACGCCTGCCGCGCCCTCGAAAAAGAGCGCTTCGAGGTGATTCTCACTGACATCGCCATGCCCCGCATGAACGGTGTGCAACTGTTGCGGGCGGTGCGCGAGCGCGACCTCGACGTGCCGGTGTTGCTGGTTACCGCCAACCCCACCGTCGATTCAGCGGTGCAAGCGGTCGAGTACGGAGCGCTGCGTTACCTGCTCAAGCCTGTCGACCGGGCCGACTTGCTCGAAGCCGTTGACCGGGCGGCCAAATTTCGCCGGTTGGCGCGGCTCAAGCGCGAAGCCGCGAACCTGCTCGGCTCAGCCGACAAGCTGGTGGGCGACCGTGGCGCGTTGGAGGCGCGGCTCACCAACGGCATCGACACCTTGTGGATGGCGACGCAGCCCATTGTCGATTGGAAACGAAAAAAAGTGGTGGCGTACGAATGCCTGGTGCGCACCCAAGAACCGACGCTGCCGCACCCCGGTGCGTTGCTTTCGGCGGCAGAGCGGTTGGGCCGCATACCCGACGTGGGCCGCGCCATTCGCCGCGCTATCGGCAAGATGCTCACCGAGCACCCACTGCCTATCGATATTTTCATCAACCTGCACCCGCGTGACCTGATGGACGAAACGCTCTATGCGCCCGATTCACCGCTGGCACCTTTCACCCAACAAATCGTCCTCGAAATTACAGAGCGTGAAGCGCTCGACGACGCGGCCGGTGTTTCATTGTGTGCCAGCCGTCTGCGCAAACTGGGTTACCGCATCGCCATTGATGATTTGGGAGCAGGCTACGCAGGCTTGAGCTACTTCGCGCAGCTTTCACCCGAGGTGGTGAAAATCGACATGCTGTTGATTCGCGACCTGCACAAAGAAGACATCAAGCGAAAGCTGGTCGGCTCGCTGATGACGCTGTGCAAAGAGCTGGGCATGCAGGTGGTCTCTGAAGGCATCGAGACGGTTGAAGAGCGCGACGCCATTTTGGCACTGGGCGGAGAACTGTTGCAGGGCTACCTTTTCGCCAAACCGGGCCCGCCGTACCCTCTGGTGGCGTGGAGCTAG
>JAIBBR010000114.1 GCA_019694575.1 Myxococcaceae bacterium | reverse complement strand
AACTGCAGGACCCAGACGCTTCTTCGACGCTATCCACTGGGCTCACCGACAATCAATGGCTGGCATCCGTCTCCCCAAACCCGTGAAACGACGCGCGTCAAATCGCTAGGATCGATCACGCACCCGGTTGGGTGAATGAGCCATCGAATAGTTGCAATGGACACCTCTGCTTCGACGGTGGACAGCAAACCGGTGGTGGAGCGCAAGCCGCAGGTGGAGGCAGTGCGACGGGAGGCAGTGCGACGGGAGGCGGTGAGGCGAGCGGCGGTGGCGTCGCGACGGGCGGTGGCGTCGCGACGGGCGGTGGCATCGCAACAGGCGGTGGCGTCGCGACGGGCGGTGGCGTCGCGACGGGCGGTGGCATCGCAACGGGCGGTGGCGTCGCGACGGGCGGTGGCATCGCAACAGGCGGTGGCATCGCAACAGGCGGTGGCGTCGCGACAGGCGGTGGCATCGCAACAGGCGGTGGAACCGCGACCGGTGGAGGTCAAGGCGGCGGCATGGGCACGGGTGGAGGAACGACCAACTGCGTTCCCCAATCAGCAGACCAAGAGTGGACGATTTCTTCAGCAGGTGGCACGCGGCGCTTCTTGGTGCATGTTCCCGCGTCGGGCGCAACGGGAGCGCTCCGCCCATTGGTGTTCAATTTTCACGGAGCCACGGGTTCGGCTGAATGGGCGCGCTCTAACACCCGCTTCGATGACGTGGCCGATGCGCGTGGAATGATTGTCGTCTACCCCGATGGCTACCAGAAAACGTGGAATGGTGTGGCGTGCTGTGGTGGCGCGGTTGTCGACAACATCGACGACGTTCAGTTCGTACGCGACATGTTGGACCAAGTGCTGATTCCTCGTTACTGCGTCGACACCCGGCGCGTTTATTCGACGGGCTTTAGCAACGGTGGTTATTTCTCTCACCGTCTGGCGTGTGAATTGGCAGACCGCATTGCCGCCATTGTTCCGGTCGCGGGTGTCAACGGCATGCCCAATTGCAACCCTTCACGGCCGATCAGCGTGCTGCAAATGCACGGCACGAACGACGGGGTCATCAGCTACAACTTGGCACCTCCGACGGTGCAGGGCTGGGTGGCACGCAACGGCTGCAGCGCAGGCCCGGTAGAAACTTTTCGCAATGGCAATGCGCACTGTGACACCTGGTCGAATTGCCAAGGAGGCACCACGGTGCAGTTCTGCACCATAGACACAATGGGCCACCGCTGGCCGGGGAGTACTGGTGTCGAAGGCAATGGTGACTTGAGCAATGACTTGAACGGCAGTGACTACGCCGCCCAGTTCATGCTCCAGTACGCGTTGCCGTAGCGAGGTGAAGAAACCCAGAGGGGCCTTCGCGCCGCCCGGAAGAAAGCTCAGGCGGGAACGAACTTCAGCTCCAAGCCCTCTTTGTCGGGCTTTACTTCAGCGTGTGCCGTGCCGCCGTCTTTGAGCGCGCCGAAGAGCAAGGCTTCAGCCAGCGGGCGCTTCAACGCATTGTCCACCAAGCGGGCCATCGGCCGGGCGCCGAACTCGGGGTCATACCCGCGGTCTGCCAGCCAATTGCGTGCGTCGTCGCTCAAGGTCAACTTCACCTTCTTGTCCTCGAGCAATTTGCCGAGCAAGCCGACTTCTTTGTCCACCACTTTCAAAATTGTCTGGCGCTCGAGCTTGTCGAAGCGCACCCACGCATCGAGCCGGTTGCGGAATTCGGGTGTGAAGGCCCGTTCAATCGCCGCTTTGGCTTTCGACGTGTCGACCTGGGAACGGTCGCCAAAGCCGAGCGACTTCACCGTCATCTCGCGCGCGCCGGCGTTGGTGGTGAGAATCAGCACCACGTTGCGAAAGTCAGCCTTGCGGCCGTTGTTGTCGGTCAAAGTCGCGTGGTCCATCACCTGGAGCAGAATGTTGAACAGGTCAGGGTGCGCTTTTTCAATCTCGTCGAGCAACACCACAGCATGCGGGTGCTTGCGTATCGCGTCGGTCAGCAAGCCGCCTTGATCAAACCCCACATAGCCCGGAGGCGCGCCAATCAGCCGCGACACGGTGTGCCGCTCTGAATATTCAGACATGTCGAAACGCAAGAATTCGACACCGAGCACGCGCGCGAGCTGTTTGGCGAGCTCGGTTTTGCCGACACCGGTGGGCCCCGAAAAGAGAAATGAGCCAATCGGTTTCTCAGGGCTGCGCAGACCAGAACGTGACAGTTTGATCGCCGCGCCCATTTCGTCGATGGCCGCGTTCTGGCCGAAGATGACGGCCTTCAATTCGCGCTCCAAGTCTTGCAGTTGCTGCTTTTCGCTCGCCTGCACCGTCTTGGGAGGAATGCGCGCCATCTTGGCGACAATCGCTTCTACTTCGGCCACGGTGACTTTGCCGGTGCGCTGCTCTGTCGGTTTCAGCCGGTCGACCGCGCCCGCTTCGTCGATGACGTCAATCGCCTTATCGGGCAAAAACTTCTCGTTAATGTGCTTGGCCGACAGCTCGGCCGCGGCGCGAATGGCCTCTTCGTCGTACTTAATGTGGTGGTGCGCTTCGTACTTGGGCGCGAGGCCCTTCAAAATTTGCACTGTCTCGTCGACGGAAGGCTCGCCCACGTCGATTTTCTGAAAACGACGTGACAGCGCACGGTCACGTTCGAACGACGCTTTGAATTCTTGGTACGTGGTGCTGCCAATGCAGCGCAGCTTGCCGCTCGCCAACGCCGGCTTGAGCAAATTCGACGCGTCCATCGAGCCGCCGCTGGTGGCCCCCGCACCGACGATGGTGTGAATTTCGTCGATGAACAAAATGGCGTCTTCGTGGTTTTTCAGCGCCTTGAGCACCGCTTTCAAACGCTCTTCGAACTGCCCACGAAACTTGGTGCCCGCAAGCAGCGCGCCCATGTCGAGCGAGAACAGAGTGGCCTTCTTCAAGGGCTCGGGAACTTTTCCCTCGTGAATCGCCAGCGCCAGGCCTTCTGCAATGGCGGTTTTACCGACACCGGTTTCACCGACATAAAGCGGGTTGTTTTTTCTCCGCCGGCTCAAAACATGAATCGTGCGCTCGAGCTCGTGGGCGCGGCCGATAAGCGGGTCGATGTTGCCCGCCGCCGCTTCGAGCGCCAAGTTACTGCAGTACGCTTCGAGCGGGTTCTTCGATGGAGCGCCACCTTCTTCTTCAGCGCCTTCGGGGCCCACACCGGGTGACGCCGTCTCTTCGTCGTCACTGCCCTCGGCACCTTCTTTGCGAACGCCGTGAGAAATGAAGTTGAGCAAGTCGTACCGGGTAACCCCTTCTTCTTTGAGGAAAAACAGCGCTTGCGATTTGTCTTCGCGAAAAATCGCCACCAACACGTCGGCGCTGTCCATCACCTTTTGCTCGGCCGACAGCGCGTGGTACGCGGCGCGTTGCAGCACGCGTTCGACGCCGATGGTCTGCTGCGGGTCGGCATTGACGCCGTCGGCCAGTCGCTCCACCGTCTCTTCCAAGAACTTGGCGAGCTTCTCTTTCAGACGGTCAGGCTTGGCGTTGACCGCGCGCAGCACTTCGATTGAACGCGGGTCTTTGAGCAGCCCCAAGAGCAGGTGCTCCAGGGTCAAATACTCGTGACGCATGCGCTTGGCTTCGCTCAAGGCGAAGCGAATGGCTGACTGCAATTCTTTGGCGATGATCGGCGAGGCCATGGTTATTTTTAAACGTCCTCCGGCTCCATCGTTAGCTTCAGGGGAAACTCATGTTCGCGGGCCAACGCATGGGTCCGGTTGATTTTGGTTTCAGCGACTTCGTAAGTGAAAACACCCGCCACGCCCAGACCGGTCCGGTGAACGTTGAGCATGATGGCCACCGCGTCTGATTCAGACTTGTGAAAGACGTCACTGAGCACGGCGATGACGAATTCCATCGTGGTGTAGTTGTCGTTGTGAAAAAGCACCTTGAAAAGCGGGGGCTTTTGCAACTTCTCCTTCTTCTTGGTTTCGGTGACGACACCGGTGTCACCGCCATCAGTGCTGGGGTTGTGTCTTTTGGCCATGCGTTCAAGAAAAGAACTTAACGCGCCTTTCACGCCCATGCACTCACCAGAAAGGTCAGGCACTTCGTCTCAACTTGACGATGCCCCTTCGCGCTGACAGGTTGCGCGCCCTTTTAAGTAACACGGGCATTTCTCTGTCGCGGGTGGGGTCATCTTTATGCAGGCAGGCTTCAAGATGTGGCGCGTCGCGGTCGGGTTTCTTTCGTTGGCGGCGGCAGTCGGTTGCTCGAGCAAACCCGCGGCCAAGCTCGATTGCGAGAGTGAGGGGTGCGCCCAAGCGTGCATCATTTCGGGAGCAGCGTGCTCGGCAGACACCGCGCCTTGTTGCCCCGGTACGTCTTGCTTCAACGGCGCCTGCGTGTGCAGCGCCAAGGGCGAAACCTGCGGCGCCAATGGCCAAACTTGCTGCGGCGGGCTGGAATGCGACCCCAGCGGCCATTGCGGCGATATTTGCAGCCAGCCGCGGGGAGCCTGCCACAGCTATGGCGACCCTTGCGCGGCCGACGCTGACTGCTGCTCACCCGCCGCGTGCCGTGACGGGTTTTGTGCTGACACTTCGGTGACCGCAACGTGCAAGCAAGAGGGGGGCAGTTGTGCCAGCCCTTCCGACTGCTGCGGTTCAGCGGCATTGGGCAGTCAACTCGACTGCGTGGCCGCCGCCGATGGCGGCATGGTTTGCCACCGCGGCGACAAGGGTGAGCCCTGCGATACGAGCCGTCGTTGTGGCATGGGTTTAAGCTGCATCAGCACTGTCGATGGCGGCACGGCCGGTACCTGCGACGTGCTGAAGACCGCGCAGACTTGCGTGCTCACTTCGTCGAGCTGCAATGACGGCGACAGCTGCGACCCTGAAGCCACCGTCAATCAAGGCTACGACCCTTGTTACATTGGAGCGCAGGGCCAAAACTTGGGGTACCGAAACACGGCGCGCTTCTGCAAGAGCGGCTTTTGCGCCCAACCTGGGTTGGGAGACCCGTGCAGCGGTAGCTGTGAGCAGGCCGTCGGTGACTCTCGGCGCACCACGTGTTTGCGCACCGCCGACGGCTCTCGGGTGTGCTTGGCGAGCTGCGCGACTGACAACGACTGCCGCGGCGCCATGGCGTTCGACAACAACAATTACAACCCCCCTTCGATTACCAGCTTGTGTGTCAGCAACGGCGGCAGCGCCAAGGGTTGCCAACCGCAGGTTTGCTACCTCGATGACGACGCGAAACTGGGAGACCCGAACTTTCTCTACAAGCCTTGCTCCAACCACGACGACACCCTGTGTTTGCCGCGTTTCTACGGTGACGCGACGCGCGTGGCAGGCTTCTGCGCGGCCACCCGTTCGGCCTTGATTTCGACCGTGGGTAAGCCTTGCGACGTGGCGGCGGGGCGCGAAGCGAAGGTGGCGATTTGTGGCACCGACGCGATTTGCATGGGAGGCCGGTGCGCGGCGCTGTGTGACGCAGCCACGCTGGGCAGCGACGGAGTGACTCCCCGCTGCGACGACCCCGCCTTGACCTGCATCTCGATGCAGTCGCTCGACTTGGTGTCTGACTACCAAGTGGGTGGCTGCAACATTGCCTGTCACCCTTTTGCGAAACTCGAAGACTCAGGCTGCGTGTCGTTTTGTGGAGGGCCTCCGACCCGCTGCAATTGGATTGTCGGCGACGGTGCTGGCAACCAACCCCGTGGCTATTGCGCGGCGGCGTTGAAGAACCCGGTGGCGGTGGGCCAGTCGTGCCGCGTGGCGAGTGCGAGCGACCCGTGCGAATCAGGCGCCCGGTGCATGCTGGCAGACGACGGGGTTTCGGCGGTGTGCAAGCGCTTGTGCGACCCAATGGCCATTCCTGGAAGTCGAGACGCCTGCCCCACGGGCACGTGTACCGCGTTTGATTCGTTGACGCGCTCCGGCTATTGCAAGTAGCTCGCTGCCCCACAGGGAGTGGAACCCATGAAAATTCGAAGCGTGTTGCAGGTCTCGCTGTGTCTCGTCGCAGTTGGTTGCGGTGAAAATATCATCGGCGCGGGAGTCGACGCGGGCGTGCAGGCGTCAGTCGACGCAGGCCAACCCGATGCGGGCATGAAGGTGCCTGATGCGGGCGGTGACGGCTACCCGGCGGGCCCGTACGGCGTGTCGGTGAACCGCATCATCGAAAACTTCACCTTTCCCGGGTATTTCACCGCCGGCGAAGGCGTGAAGGTGAACACCTTGCCGCTGCTCGACGGGCTCGACCTGCAAGCGGTGCGCACCGCGGTCGACGACAATGGCCACCCGTTTCGCTACCTGTTGCTCGACATCAGCGCTGGCTGGTGCCCGCCATGCAACCAAGAGGCTGAAGACTTGGGCCTCAATGGCAGTAAGAAAGACGAAATCGGCCGTTGGCGCCAAAAGGGTGGCTTGTTCATGACGGTGTTGGTCGAAGGGTACGATCAGAGCGCGCGTGACGCCCCCACCGCCCAGCACCTGCAAACGTGGATCAACCAGCACAAGGTGCAGAGCTCCACCACGTATGACCCACAACAGAACCTGATTGCCCAGGGCATCAACCCGTCGGCGTTCCCCACCAACTTGGTGATTGATTTGCGCACCATGCGCATTGTGTCGGCGTGGTACGGCCTCGACCCCACCTACCAAAAGTGGGAAGCAGCGCTCAATGCTCAATAACCGCGCGGTTCTCTGTGTATTGGCGCTGGGTGGCTTAAGCGCTTGTGCCACCACTTCGTCGTCGTCTCCGGCAGCCCGCGGCACCTCTGGGTTGCCTGACTTTCAGCTCAACGCGGTGGGCGGTGACACCGTGCGGCTGTCGGAGCACCTGGCCAAAAAAGACGTGGTGGTGTTGGCCTTTTGGGAAACCTGGTGCGAGCCCTGCAAAGCTGAATTGCCGCATTTGCAGCGCATTTACGAGGCGAACAAAGACAAAGGCTTCGTGGTGCTGGCCATTTCGATGGACGACCCCGCCACCGCGATGCAAGTCGCACCCTACGTAAACGAAGTGGGCTTCACTTTCCCCGTGTTGCTCGACCCTGACGGTCAAGCCTCGGGCCTTTACAACACCAACAAGACAGCGCCCTACACCGTTTTCATTGGCCGCGACGGCAAGATTGCCAGCGAGTCGACGGGCTTCGAGCCGGCGGCTGCCAAAGTGGTGCAAGAGCGCATCGAGAAGTTAATCGCCGCCACCCCATGACGCTTTTTCAGGGTTTTCGTTTCGTCGCCGCGGCTTGGCTTTTGAGCGCAGCGGCATGGGCGCAACCTTTGACGCCCGAGCCGGTTTCGGCCGAAGGGGTGCCGCCGTCAGTCGATGCAGGCATGCCCTCTGAGGGGGTTGCTCCTGCTGATTCTTCGGTTCTCGCGCCCGCCACCGATACTGCCGCCGAAAAAAATGAAAAACCGGCCCGGGTACGCGTTACCGATTCGCTGGTGGCGGCATACCATTTAGACAACGGCAACATCGCTCCGCGTGGCTCCAACGCGTACGATCCCACGGGCAGCAACTACGTCGACTGGCTCAACAAAGTGCAGCTCGACGCTTCGTGGAAAGAGCTGACCGCGCAGCTGCGCATCGACTCGGCGTTGTTTCTCAACGCTCCCGTGGCCGCGCCGGGCAACCCGCGCCTCGAGCAGCTGCTGCTCAACCGCTACGCCAACCGGCTCGACTTCGAAAAGGTGAAGCTCACTTACGCCAGCCGATTTCTCGAAGTAACGGTGGGCGATACCTACGTCACCTATGGCCGAGGTTTGGTGCTGTCGCTGCGCAAGGTCGACGAATTTGGAGTCGACACCACCGTACGTGGCCTGAGTGTCACCGGGCGCGCGGCGGGCTTGAGCGTCAATGCGTTGGGCGGAGTCAGCAATATCGTCAACGTCGACCCATCGACGGGCCGCTTTTCTGAAGACCCCAACGACGTCATTTTGGGCGCGCGCGCCGAGTACCGCTTCGGCAAATGGGCCGCGCCGGGTGTCAACGTGTCGCATGTGATTTACGCGCAGAACGCGCAGACGCTGGCGCCCCAAGCACAAAGAGACCAGGTGACGTCGGTTTCGGGCACGCTCGATTTGCCGTACCTCGCCAAGAGGGGGAACATTTTCGTCGAGTACGCGATGCAGCGACGTTTGACGCAAGGCACGTCATTGTGGAGCCGCGCGCTCTACGCGACGGGCAGCGCTTACCTGGGCAAAGTGACGCTGCTCTTCGAATACAAAGACTACGCCAATTACAGCGCGATACCGACGAGCCTAGACCCCACGCAAGTGCCCGAGCTGGCGTTGACCAATTTTTACACCGCGGCGCCCACGCTTGAACGGGTGCAGCAGCTGGTGCTCAACAACACTGACATTACCGGTGGTCACCTGCGTGCCAGCTTGAAGGTGAACGCCGACTTGATTCCCTTCGCGTCGATGGCGGTTTTCTATGACCGTGTTTATCGCACGTACATTTTCGACCCCTATGCCGGTGCCGAAATACATTGGGGCAACGGCTTGTCGCGCGCGTCGCTTTCGGGTGGTTACCGGTTGAATCAGTACGCGCCGGGCTCAGTGGCGCCAGGCACGATGTTTCAGAGTGTGGGCCACGCCGTGTGGGACGTCAGCCAGCACCTGACCGGGCCGTACACTTTGGAAGTGACAGGCTTGCATATGACTCACGCCGACTCGCAGGGGCCCAACATTCACAATTGGCATGAAGGGCAAGTGTACGTGTCGTTCAAGAGCGCGCTCTCGTGGTCGGCAGCGCTGGGGTACGAATATTACACCGAGGCGCCGGCTACTATTCGGCCGCACTACGTCAACGCCAACGTGAGCTGGAACGTGCTGAAGAACGTGCTGCTCAAGGGTTTCATCGGCGGGCAGCGCGCCGGTATTAAGTGTGTGAATGGCGTGTGCCGCAATTACCCCGCGTTTGATGGTGCGCGTATTGAAGTGGTGGCGAAGTATTGAGGCGGCTCTAAAGGGGCCGGTGGGGTCGAGCTGCGCAGCAGGGTTGCCGTTGAGAGGCTTGGCTCGGGTTTTTTTGTGGCCGCCTCGTGCTCAAGAGGCGAAGTGTGAGCCAAACGGTGAAAAATTTTCACCAAATGGCTGACAAATGGTCGTGCCAAGCTCGTCTATCAGCCGCTGATCATCAAAATGCTTCAGGCGCCATTGGGAGAGTATGGCACTCCGGCTCATGGTGGCTGCGACGGTACGATGGCGTCGAAGCAGGAAGCCTACGGCCACGCCCGCGCCATAATCGCCTGTGCATCAACTCTGCGCGGCAACGTGCCCAGCGTGAGGCCATGCTCTCCAGCCAAGCGGGTTGCACAATACGCGTCAGCCACCGCCTTGGGGCTGTGCTTCACCACCAGCGCCCCCTGCAGCGCCAGCGCCAGCCGTTCAACCAGCCCACGGGCATGTGCTTCATCTTCGTGCGTCGGAGAAGCGAGCTCCACCTTCAACCCATCAACGAATGCATCGTACCGCCGATCAGCCCCGCGTGAACCTTCGAGCTCCGCCAGCACCGAGGGAATCGCCGCTTGGTCTTTCTGCATGGTTCGCAGCACGTCCAAGCAAATGACGTTGCCCGAGCCCTCCCAAATCGAAGGGAGCGGTGCCTCGCGGTAGAGCCGTGGCAAAATGCTCTCTTCGGCGTAGCCGTTGCCGCCCAGCGCCTCCATCGTCTCGGCCACCAACGTCGGAGCCCGCTTACAAATGAAATACTTCGCTACCGCGGTGACGATGCGTTTGTACGCCAGCTCGCGCGTGTCGGTGGCTTGACGCTCATAGGCACGCGCCAGGCGAAGCAGCAGCAATGTCGATGCCTCTGACTCGAGCGCCACGTCAGCCAACACGCTCTGCATCAACGGCTGCTCGGCGAGCCTTCGCCCGAAGGCGTACCGGTAACGCGCGTGGTGAAGCGCCTGCACCAGCCCTTGCCGCACCACCGCTGCCGCGCCCAACGCACAGTCGAACCGTGTGTACGTGCCCATTTCGATGATGTTCGCCACGCCGCGGCCTTCTTCGCCCACCAGCCACGCGGCGGAATTTTCAAATTCCACTTCGCTCGACGCGTTGGAGCGGTTGCCCAACTTGTCTTTCAGCCGCTGAATGCGAAACACATTGCGAGAGCTGTCAGGCAATACGCGAGGGAGCAAGAAACAACTCAACCCGCCCGGAGCCTGCGCCAGCACCAAGAACGCATCGCTCATCGGCGCTGAGCAGAACCATTTGTGGCCGGTGAGGCGATACAGCGCCCCCGGGCCTGCTGCGCCGTCGGCCACCGCGCGGGTGGAATTGGACCGCACATCAGAGCCGCCCTGTTTTTCGGTCATCGCCATGCCGAGAATGACGCCGCGTTTGTCTGCCAGCGGCCGCAAGCCAAAATCGTACGTGGTAGAAAGAATCTTCGGTTCCCAGTCGACACACAGCGACGGTTGTTTGCGCAGCGCCGCCAGCACACCGAAGGTCATCGTCACTGGGCACAGGTGCCCTTCTTCTGCTTGCGCCAGCATCAAATATTCGGCGGTGCGTGCCACAAAGCGGCCAGCGCGGGTGTCGGTCCACACGCTGCTGTGCAAACCCTGCCCGACACTGAGATTCATCAGCGCGTGCCAAGCGGGGTGAAAGTCGACTTCGTCGAGGCGGTGGCCGAAGCGGTCATGCGTCTTCAACACTGGGCGGTTTTCGTTCGCCTGCACGCCCCAGCGAAACGTCTCTTCATGGCCGGCGCGCGCACCGAAGGCCGAGAGACGTTCTATCGCCCAACTTGCCCCTTCGCGCTGCACGCCTTCGCGCAACGCCAGGTCAGTATCGAAGAAGTTGTAGCCTTCGAGGGCCGGTACTTGGTTCAAAACAGTGTGGGTCGTCATCGTGAGGCGAATGGTACGCCTGCGCGCACGAATCGAACAGCGGGGTTCTCAAGCCCCCGAAAGGGCCAACTTCTCGGCGTTATTCGCAGGAGCGATGACGCGAATACCCGGGCACTCCTGGCGCACTTTCTTCACCGGCACCGCCGCTCCCACGGTGGTGTACATGACCGCGCCCGTCTTGGTGCGCGTGCTTTTCAACGGAAATTCTTTCGCCAGCGGCAAAAACCAAGCGCGCACGTCAGGCAACGGCAGCAGGTGCAATTCGCGTGTTTCCAAAAACACATAGGCCATCAAATCGGCCACCGAATAAAGAAAGCAGCCGGGCGTGTCTTTCTCGACGTTGCTCACCAGCTCGAAAAAATAATTGCCGCGCCGGGCGTTGCGGTCGCCCTTCACTTCAATGCCGGCCACGGGCAGCGCAGGGCGCTCCCACAATAAATCGACGCCGCGGTGCTGAAAGCGCGGGTCTTTCTGCACATCGTGCACATAGCTGTCCGGGCATTCGGCGAGCAACGCCGCGCGGGTGAGCGCCACGGCCCGGTCGGCCGCGCCCATCACTCCGCGCATCGAGTAGCTGCGGGCCACGCGTGAAGCGTTACTTACTTTTTCAGCACCACGGCGGTGGCGACGAGCTGCACTTCGCGTGCTTTGCCGTCTTTGCCGCGGGGAACGATGGCGCCTTCGCCTTCGTAGTGCTTGGCGGTCTCTTCTGAAAGGTCAGCCACCTTCACCACGCCTTCGACGGTGGCCGTGCGCCCCGCCGAATCGAGCGGCACGAAGAAGCCGTAATCTTTGAACGTCACGCGCACGCCCGGGCCTTTGTCGCCGGGAGCCAGTTCCATCCAGCAGCCTTTCTTCTCGCAGGCCTTACGCACTTTGCCTTCGAGCGCGATGCTCTTGCCGTTCATGCCCTCGGGTGACTTGAGCAGCGTGGCCAATTCAACCTTCGGTAAACCTTTGAGCGGCTCTCCGCGGGTCAACACACCGTCGGTGCTTTCGGGAGCGCCTTGCGCCGTCTCAGGGTGATGGCAGGGCCCATCGTGAGCTTCGTGCGCTTCTTTCGCAGGTGCCGCCGCGGCGGGCTTGGCGGCCTGGGTGGCGGGAGTACCTGAAAGCAGGGTGGCGCACAGTGGAATCAAAAGAGCGTTCATAGGTGCGATTGGTAACCCAATCTTCCCGGGCCTGGCAAGCGCTGCTCATCGGCGCTCGAGAGAATGGTCTAAAAATCAGAATATTCATGTTTTTATAATACTGATTATCAAGTCAATTGCGCTGACGCATACCGTGGGTTCTCTTTAAGGAGGCAGTCCATGGTTGCGAAGGTGGGCCAAACAGGGTGGTTGGTTCTCGGTGTGCTGTTGCTCGGTGCGTGCGGCGAAGAGCGTGTGGGTGGTGCCGCGGCAGAGCTTGCATTTGTTCCCCAGACGTTGCTGTTCGACGACACTTACCTGGGTAACGAGAGAAACCTGACTGCAATGCTCGAGAACAGAGGCCGGGCGCCGGCCGATGTGAGGCTCAGCATCGAAGGGCCGTTTTGGTTGGTGGAGCAAGTGCTGCGCGTGTCGGGCGGCGCCTCGTTGCCGGTTCAGGTTGGCTTTCGCCCTTCGCAAGAAGGTGCTCTTTCGGGTGCCGTCTCGCTCGAGGGCCTGGGCGAAGTGGCGCCGTTGGTACTGGGTGGCGTGGCTCGCGCGGTGCCTGTTTGTGCCCCAGCTTCAGAATGCAATGCGGTGCATTTCGACACCGAGAAGGGTGAGTGTGTGACGACGCCTCTACCCGACGGCACTGTGTGCTCTGCCACGGCCTGTGGACCCCAAGGTCAGTGTTTCGCGGGAACGTGCAAGGCGCCTCCCGCGGCATGCGATGACGGCAACCCGTGCACCACTGACGCGTGCATGCCCGAAGAGGGCTGCGTTCATCTCGATGCCAGCGCAGAATGTCCGCAACCGGCCGATGCCTGTCACGTTCCCGCCTGCGATGCGGCTCAAGGCTGCCATTTTGTCGAGGTCGCCGACGGAACAGCCTGTGGCAAAGCTGATTGCTACACCGCCGATATTTGCATCAGCGGTGCCTGCAAGCCTGTGCCGGTGCCTGAAGGAGCGGCGTGCGGAGAGCCTTCTCCCTGCCGTGCGCGCGGTGTCTGCCATGCTCAAGTTTGCGAGCGTGCACCCGCGGCTCCGCTTGTCGAGGCGTGGTCGTACGCGCCTCCTTTTTCAACGCTTCATTTTGAAGGTGTCGCCGACGGGACAGGTAACCTCTACCTTTTAGAAGAGGCGTTTAATTGTTGGGCCGTGTCGTTGACCCCTCAAGGGTTGGTGCGGTTTCGCACGTTCGTGAGCACCTGCTTCGCAAGAAGAAACGTACAGTTACTTGCGGGCAATGCGTACGTCATGACATTGGCGCCGGACAATGTGACGGCTGTTTCGCAGTTCGATGGTCGAATTTTATGGAGCAAAGGTCCGCAAGAGCTCTGGGGTAAACCCCGTGGCGAACAAGGTGTCAGTGGCGACATTCAATCGGTCGCCGCGGGTAGCAATGGCACGTTGTGGGTTGCGGTGAACATCGAGAAAGAGACGTGGACTCCAAGCGGGTATGTGCGTCATCACGACATGCTGCTCGTCGCGCTGGACGCGAACACCGGCGAAGAGAAATGGTCGCATCATGAGGCTGGCCGCGTTGCTCGGCGTGTCGTTCTTGACAGCGCCAACCGCGGTTATTTGACCACCGCGCCTGATGGCGATTTCAACGCCACGCCGTTGCGCATCGACGCCTTTTCTTCTGGGGGACACCTGCGCTGGTCGGTGCCCACAGCCAGCGAGGGGCGCGCCGTCTTCAATGGCCAACTCGAGCTCACAGATGGCCAGCACCTTTCGACGCTCGATGGCGCGGCACGCTGGCCGGCCTTTTCGCAACAGCTTTCGCCCGAGCAGGGTGATTTTTCGCCGCTGATGTTTTCGAAAGGCGAGTTCCGCTACTTTTCAGATGTGGATACTTCGGGGCCGAATTTGCTGAACACGCTCAATGTCACGTTTCGGAGTGGGCCAATGAGCCTTTCCACGTCAAGCGTGCGACTTGGGTCGTCCTTCGAAAATATACCCGTCACCTGGGTTATGACGACGCCTTCACTCACCGACCGTGGCATCGCGGTGTCTTCGGGGCCCGCCGCGCCAAACGATGACTGGCTGCGTGGCGTCAACACCGATGGAAAAGAGGCGTTCTCTTGTCAAATTCCGAGGAGCAGCTCGACAGATTCTTTCTCGCTTTGGCGAATGGGCGGTGGCGCGGTGCTCACTGACGAGCTCTGGGGGGCGGCGGTCGACGATGACGTTTGCGACCGGTGTTTTCGGGTGCCCGGGTCGCCAGCCCTGCGGGTCTTTCATGTGCCCGGTCTGCGTGCGGCGACGCGAGGCTGGAATGCCCAGCAAGGCTCAATGTCCCGTGACAACCGGGAACAGTGAAGGGCGTGGTTGACGCAAAATCGTGAAATGCGCGTACATTGAACGTCGCATGCAACTGTCGTGGCCTGCTCCCAACCGCCGCATTGGCATTGTCGACGTGCTCGGCGCGGTGGGCATCTTTGGCTTGCTGGTGGCGCGGTACATTCCGGTGGCGCGGCTGATTCCCTTTTGGGGCTGCGCGTTTCGCAACATCACCGGTTGGCCTTGCCCAGGGTGCGGGCTCACCCGCGTGGCCGACCGGTTCGCGCATTTTCATTTTTGGGGGGCGTTTCTCGCCAACCCTTTGGGCATGCTCGGTGCGACGGTGTTGGTGGTATGCGCGGGGTGGAGTTTTTTGCATCTGCTCTTCAAAGTGCCGGTGCCTTCGTTGGTGCTGAGTGACCGTGACTGGCTTTGGGTGCGCAATGTTGGGCTCACCGCGGCGGTGCTCAATTACCTCTTCGTCATCAGCCAACACCGGCACTGGTTCGTCTGATGCTCGAAGCGTCATTGATTTTGCTGGGCGCTTTCTTGGGCTCGTTGCCATTCGGCGTGTGGGTGACGCGAGCGGTGACCGGCAAAGACATACAGCAAGAAGGCAGTGGCAACATCGGAGCTACCAACGTCGCGCGTGTCGCCGGCAAGACGTGGGGCGTCGCTGTGCTGTTCCTCGACGCGGCAAAAGGCGCAATGGGAGTGTGGCTGGCAACGCGGTGTTTACCCGACTCACCCGGCATGCACGTGGCGGTGGGCGTGACGGCTTTCATGAGCCATGTTTTCCCGGTGTGGCTGCGCTTCAAAGGCGGCAAAGGCGTGGCTACCGCGCTCGGTGTGTTGCTCGTGCTCTTGCCGTGGGCTGCGTTGGCGGGGTTCGTTGTCTACGCGGTGGTGCTGGCGGCATTTCGCGTGAGCTCTGTGGGCTCGCTGTTGGGAGGGCTCACCGCGGTCATCGTGGCCTTCGTGACCGGCGCGCCGCGACCTTACGTCTTGCTCGCGCTCACACTTTTTTGGGCCATGCTGTGGACCCACCGGGGAAATTTGTCGCGCTTGCTTCACCGCAGCGAGCGAAAGCTATGAATCGCTAATGCTTGTTGCTGAAGACCACGTCTTCGAGGCGACGCACACGAACTTCTAACGACTTGTCAGTGCCGAGCTGCTTGATGGCGGTCGTCATTGCGTTGGTGAGCGCTGATTGTGTTTTCTGAATCTGTTTCACCGAAGTGGCGATGTCGTCGAGCACTTCGCTGTGCTCGTGAAGAATATCGGTGTGCTCCTGAAGAATACCGGAATGTTCCTGAAGTATACCGGAGTGCTCCTGAAGAATTTCGGTGTGCTCGCGAAGTGTATCGGCGTGCTGGTGTAGCTCTTTACGCACGTCGGCCATGTCGGTCGCCAACTTCTTTACTGCAGCCTCTAATTTTTCGAGCGGGTCAGCCATTGGCCTTAAGCATACCCTGCCGGCCGGGCGCCGACCATGGGCCCCCACAGCCCGTGCTCGCCTGCTCTCATGTTCGAAAGTGGCTTTAAGAAGCTGCGTTCGTCGAGCTGTGAGAACAGGTGCGAGCTGATTGTGTACGCCAATGCACGAAACGGCACGCACCTTTGCTGCTTGACCGCGAGCCGGACACAACAGGCCCAAGCCAGGCCGCTGAACGGCGCCGAAGAAGCACATCAAGCCCCTCTCGTCTCATTCCAGCCACCTCTACCCAGCCACCTCTACCCAGCCACCTCTACCCAGCCACCTCTCTCCAGACACTTCAAGGAATCGGCCGCTTGAGCACTGATTTGGTCGAAACCGGCGCGGACAACGGTTCATCGTCGCCCAGCTTGGTGCCACTTTTTTTACCGCGCTTGCTGGCTTTGGCCATGGGCGCACTGGCCACCTTGGCCGGCGCGCTTTTCGCCAAAGGCTGTAACTTCTGCATCAGCTCAATGCGAGGCCCCATGCCCGCCGCACTCATGGTGAGCGGCACGAAACCGTTCTGCTTCAAGGTCACCTCGGCCATCGCGCGCCCTCCGGGGCCAGGAGCAATGGGAATGTCGAGCGGCGTCACTCCTACTGACTCGCCGTTCAACCACACCGTGGCGCCGGGCGGCTCACTGGCGATGTGAAAGATGACGCTCAATGGCCGTAGCGGCGGTGTGGGTGGCGCTGGAGCCACTGCGACGGTTAGAGGCATCTCAGACTGAGCAGTCACCGAAACCGTTTTGACTGGCAAGGGTACGGGGCCCGTTTCGTCGCCTCTCGAAGAGCTCGAAATCAACGCATATGCCGCGAACGTCAGCACTGCCACCGCGGCGGCAATGCCCGCGCCTTTCGCCGTGCGCAGCCGCGAACGCTGCTCACTCTCAAACGCCCTCAACCCCATGCCCGGCGTGAGAATCGGTTTGGGAAACTCAACCACCACCTCGTCGATGGCAGCGAGCACTTCGTCCATGGTTTGAAAACGGTCCATCGGTGACTTGGCAAGGCACTTTGTCACCAACGCTTTCACGGGCGCAGGCAGCAACTCGAGCTGTGGAGGCGACTCGAGCTCGGGCACCGGCTTGTTGACGTGCTGCAAAATCACCTCCATCGGGTTGCTGCCCGAGAAAGGCGGTTTGCCGCTGAGGCATTCGAAGAGCACCACTCCGAGCGAATAAATGTCGCTGCGAGGGTCTGACACATTGTGCTCGCCTTGCTCGGGCGCGATGTACACCGGTGAGCCCATCAACATGCCTTGCTGTGTCACCGCGCGCCCTTCGAGCTCTTGGCCTTTGATGAACGACTTCACCAAGCCAAAATCGAGCACCTTGACTTGGTCAGTGCCGTCGGCGGTATCGAGCAACACCACGTTCTGCGGTTTCAAGTCGCGGTGCACCACGCCCAGGTTGTGCGCTTCGAGCAGCGAGCGCGCAATTTGCTGCCCAATTGTCAGGGCGCGGCGCCAGGGCAGGGCGCCATAAGAGCGCAAACGCTCGGCGAGGGTTTCGCCCTCGAGGTACTCCATTGCCAAGAAGTACAAGTCGTCAGAGGTGCAGCCGTAGTCGAAGACCACCACGGTGTTGGGGTGCTTCAATTTCGCGGTGAGCTCAGCTTCGACCAAGAAGCGTTTGCGAAAGCCTTCGTCTTTGCCGGGGCCTTGTTTGTAGTCGAGCACCTTGAGCGCCACCGGCCGGTTGAGCGGCTGCTGCAGTGCCCGGTACACGCGGCCCATGCCGCCTTTGCCAATGGGCTCGACGATTCGAAAACGGCCGTCAATCACCATGCCCACGAGCGGATCAATTCCCGGGTTGGTCAGCGGACTCGTTGCGCCATCTTCCCCCGGGTGCGGCATGCGCTCACTTTACAGAAGGAAACGCCGGTGTCCCACCTGGCCCGGAGCGGCTTTTCGCGAGCGGTGAAGCCCCGCCTTATAGCGCTTCTTTTGGCGCCGCGGTCGAAGTTGAGCACGCACCGAAGCGGCGATGGTGTCGAAGAGCTGGTGCGCACTTTGGTGGGCCGCGCCGAAGTGCTGACCCTCGATGAAGAGGCCGAAGTGAG
>JAIBBR010000113.1 GCA_019694575.1 Myxococcaceae bacterium | reverse complement strand
GTTAGTTGCGAGCCGCGCAAGGAAGAAGCCCGCAGGAATGCTTGTCGGCCTTTCAAGGGCTTCTGACGATGCCCGGCGAAGTCAAATCGGCGTTTCGGCGACCCCCGCTCGTTTGACACCAGTCACCTAGCTGACGCAGTGGTGCCACAGCCTGCCGCCTCAGTAAATGCGGGCCACCTGCGCGCCGCTGTAATAGTGCTCGAGAATTTGCCGGTAATTTTGGCCCGCTTCAGCCCGGCCAATGGCGCCAATTTGGCACATGCCCACTCCGTGGCCCCAACCTCCGCCGGTGAAGACCCACGCGGTGGGCTTGCCCTTGCCGTCTTTCTCGGCCCGCACTTCGAACATCGCGCTGTTGAGCATGCCGAACAGCTTACGAATGTTGAGCTCGCCGCGAATCTGCGTGGCGCCGGTTTCTCCCGATAAATTGAGCAGCCGCGCCCGGCCCGAAACGCCGCGGTCGATCACAGTCATCGCGTAAATGGTGCCCAAATTCAGCGCCGCGGTTTTTGCATTCACTTCGGCTGCCGAGAAGCGCTTTTCCCAGCGAAATTTGCTTGGAGAGCTGAACGACGACAGCCGGCACGCATAAGCGCCTTCGGTGGTGAGAAATGCTCCCAGTTTTTCGGGTGTCACCGTGCTGTTTTTGCCCGGCAGCAAGTCGGGCTTGCCACGCAATGACGGGTTCGGAGTGCCGCCCCACGCCACTTCATTGTTCTCGGTGTGGCCGCCGCACACCGCGCTGTAAACAGAGTCGACCAAACGGCCCTCGGCGTCGAAAAGACCTTCGCCCCTCGTCGCAGTCACCGCTGCGTTGGTGGTGGGCAGTTCTCCCGAAACGCCTTTGTAAACGGCGCAGTGTTGCTCACTGCACAGCAGGTACGGGTCAGAAAAATGCTTGAGGCCGATTTTCGCCAGCACTTCGCCTCGGGCTGTCACCGCTTGGGCCTTGAGCGCCTCGGGGTGGGCCTTGCCGAAAATCTCTGACGGCACCAGGCCCTTGAGCAAATCTTCCAGCGCCACTTGGTTCACCACCGCCAGCTTGCCGCGCTTGTCGATGGTGATGAGCAGCGCACCGCGATAGCTGCGGTCTTCAAAATTGTGAAAGTCATAGCCCACGCCATATTCAACCCGGGCCACGTCGATAGGCACCTCTTGCGTCTCGGCTGACTCGACAGTGAGGCGATCTTGTGAAGTGGCGAGCACGCTGCCTTCGGGGCTCCACAGCTCGAGCACGCCTTTCGCCGGGCTGTCGATGATTTCGAAGAGCGTGGTGCGCAGGCCCCATTGCCGCAGCAGCTGCGTTTGCCGCGCCGCCGCTTCTTCGGGAGCCCGCGCCGGCTCGTCGAGCATCAGCGCGTAACGGCGGGTATCAATGACTTTGCCCGAGATGCCGAACACCGTGCCGCGCACTTCAGAGCGCACTTTGAGGCCAGCTTGAGTCCACTCGGTGATTGCCGCCGCCAACCCCGCCTTGTCTGAATAGGGCAACTCGGCCAGTTGCACCAACGCGTGCAGCCGCGCAGGCTGGCTGTCTTTGAGCCTCACCCACCAGGTGCCGGTGGCGGGCACGTCGACCGTTTTTTCTGCCGGCGTCGAGAGCTTCATGCGCAACCGGCCCTTCGATGAAAAGGTGACTTGAATCGCTCCCTCCATCAGCCGCACGGGAATGACAGGGTTACCGTTTTTGAAGTCGAGCCGCTTGAAGCCGTTGTCTTCGAGCGGGGCTCCCGGTGGAGGAGGCAGCAGCAACGCATCGTCAATGACGGCGGCTTTGGCCGGAGCTGCAGCGATGACGAGAGGTGGCCCACGGGGAACAGTCGACCGAGCGGGGCGGGGTACGCACCCGACCACGAGCACGCTGAAGAGAAGAAGAGTGCTCCGCAAGAGAGGCGCCACCCGGATTCGAACCGGGGAATGAAGGTTTTGCAGACCTTTGCCTTACCACTTGGCTATGGCGCCGAAAGACGTCGCTTTTTGGCATTTTTCGCCTGCGACCTCAAGGCTAGGCTGCATGCTCTGCATGCGAGGAGGCTAAAAAATGGCAAAAAAGGCCCAACCGAGCGACGCGCTGCTGAAAGCCTTGCGGGAATGGGGCTTAAAATTTCCCGGGGCACATACCAAGAGCCCTTGGCCCGGCCATTTGGATCTCGCTGTCAACGACAAGACGTTTGCCTATTTAAGCGTCGAGGGTGAACCGTTCTCTATTTCTTGCAAGTTGCCCAAGTCAGCCGGCGCCGCGCTCGCACTGCCGTTCACTTCGCCCACGGCATACGGTTTGGGCAAGAGCGGCTGGGTGTCGGCGGAGTTTCCGCAAGGGCAATTGCCTCCCCTCGAAATGCTGCAGCTGTGGGTCGACGAGAGCTACCGCGCTCAGGCACCGAAGAAATGTCTCAAGCAGCTTGATGGCGGTGAAGTCGCGCCGGCCGCGAAGAAGTCGAAAGTCAATAAGAAAGCGTCAAAGCGACGCAAGCCAGTTTAGAAGCGCGCTTGGACAATCACGTTGAAGCCGAGGCCGTGCTCTTTTTCGAAAGTCGGTTGCGCGATGCCCGCGGTGTCGTCGCGAAACGTCACTTTGTTCGGGTCGCGTGTGTAATAGACCTCGCCGATCGCCGCGAAGTATTCGCTGATGTCGAGCCGGCCGGTGAGTTTGGCCGAGAAGACCAGAATCGGGTCATACCCCGAGGGCAGCGTGGCGAAGGTGTTGACGTCGCGCACCACCACCGTGCGGTCTCCCTGCAAACCGGCGGGCGGGTTATTGCCGCCCAAATTCGACGACGGGCTGCGAAAGCTGGGAGGTTGCTGCACGCCCAACACCACGCCCGGCGTGAAGTGCAGCGCGGGAAAATGGTAGTCGGCGCCCAAGGCGATGAAGAGCTCGGGCTTGACTTGGGTGCCGGTGGGAAAATCGTAGTACGGCGGAAAACTCGGCACGTCGAACTGAATGTAAGAGAGCGAGCGGTACAAGCCCGTCACGTTGAGACGCAGGTAGTTGTACTTGAGCTTGGCCTGCAGCGCGGCGGCGACCGCGTTCTGCATTTTGGTGCGGCCGAACACGTCAGGGTCGGCGAGCGACTGCGAGAGCAAACTGCCTTCGAGCGCGACCACGGCCGAGACTCCGCCTGGGTACACTTCAGGAGCAAAGAAGCGCTGGTAAACGTCAGGGTCGTTTTTGTAGAGCCGAAAGTCGACGCTGGTGCCAATGGGCGTACCCAGGTGGTAGACGAGCTGCGCTGAGCCGCCCAGTGCATTCACCGGCGCGTTGATGCCTTGGTCAGCCAGGCCCGGCACGATGCCTTTTTGAAAATAGCCGCCGCTCGCCTCGAGACGCAGCAGGGGGTGCAGGTCGACGCCGGCCCCGGCCATGTAGCCATAGAGCCGTTCTTTTTCACGCACCAAGTCGTTGTAGAGCAGCGCTGTCTTCATGCCGGCAAAGGCGTACCAGCGGTCGCGAGTGACCTGCAGGCGCGCCGCGGGTATGCCGTCGTTCACCGCGCGGTACGTGAAAATGCTGTTGCCGCCCCACGAGATTTTGTACGCGTAACCCAAACGAAAACGGTCAGACGTGACGGGAAAACCGGTCAGCGCCACGCTTTCTTTTTCGCCCCAGCCCGAAGGTCGCCAGTTGATGCGTACGTACGAAGAGTTGTCGCGAAAGTCGATGGTGCCCGAGTCGCGCATCAGCAGCGTGACGTTGAGCGCCGCTTCGGCGCTAAAGCCCTCGAAGAACGAGGGAGACATTTTGTAGAGCACCAGGTTGCTCAGCTTTTCGAAGCCCGAGTACTTGGTGTTGAAGTTGTCGTAGAACTGCGTGTTCTGTACGCCCGCACCGAAGCCAGCGTTGGGGCTGTTTTGAGTCGTTTCGCCCGCCTTGGCCAGCACGTTGTCGTCAGCCAGCACGAATGAGAGACGGGTATCGACGAAGTCGCCGGCGTTGGCGCAGAGCGCGCAGACGAGAGCGAGAGAGAGAAGGGCTTTGAGTGAGGTCGGCACAGGCGTGGGCTCTTATGGTTGGGGGCAGGTACGAATCGGGCGGGGACACGCCAGCCCGGGGCCCGGGTGGCAGCAGAGATCGTCAGGACCACGGGGTATCACTGTCCACCGCGGGCGCGCAGGCTGAACATGGCGCAAGTGGCCCACCACGTCGAAAGTGGCGGCGCGCAGCATTTTGCATTGCGCAGCCCGCTCGGCATCGGCGTCGTCTTCGCTGCAGAATGGCTTCAGCTCAGGAATGGCGTCTTTGGTGACGAGATTGATTTTGATGCGGGGGTTCTCGGCGATGCTGCACTTGGCCTGGGCAGTGGCGGCTCCCGCAGTGATCACCGCGATGGCGCCCAGGCTGCCCCAATCGCTGTAGAGCGGCGTATTGGCTTTGAGCAGTGTGTCGGCAGGGCCAGCCACCACGGGAGCGGTTCCGCTCTTCCACCGCACGTCGACGTTGCAGGCCAGCACGAAGGAGGGCGGCGTTGGGGCGAGTGGTGCTTGGCCCGAGATCGCCGTGACGGGAAATTCTGAGAAGCGCATGGTGAGTGAATCGTCGAGGCGAGCCGAAGCGAGGCCCGGGGCGTTCATTTCGACCGGGAACTGGCCGAAGCCCACGAAGGTCGCTTGTTCTGCACACCGCTTGCCTTGGTGCTCGCCTTGGCCGGTGACGCAGTCGATGTTGCATTGGCGTTCAGCCACTTCGTTGGCGGGTTCAGCCGCGCCACTGAAGTCGCAGGTGCCCCAGAACATCGGCATGTCACGGGTGTGCTCGCAGAAGAAAGGCACGTTGCCGTCGCCGTTGAAGTCGCACTCTTTGAAGCGCTCGGGGAAACGCACGTTGGGCAGGCGCACCAGTGCCGATTCGAGGCTTTCAATTTTGAAGTAGCGCGCGCTGTGCCCGCACATTTCGTCGGTGAGAAACGGGTTATTCGACACGCCACAAATGCGCCCGTTGAGGTCGGGTATCGGCACTTGCTTCAAGTACTTGTCTTGTTCGGCTTCGGGCAGGCGAAAGACGCGCTCTTTCACCGACCACGAGGGAAAGGTGAGCTGCGTGGTAGACGTGAATTCTTGTACCGCGCCGGCGAGCGTGAAGAGCAGGTCGCCCTTGGCCAGCCCTTCAGGGTGAGAATAGTTGTAGACGTACATCGAGCCGAAGGTGCCAGGCATGAAGCCTGACGGCTCGTCAATGAACTTGAGCGCGTTGGTGAAGATGTTCTCTTTGACTTTGCAAGCGGTGATGTCGGTGACGAAGAAGCCGCTTTGATCAGTGCCGGTGACGACCATCATTGCTTCTTTGCCGTCGTTGGCGGGGTCGTCGCTGCAGCTTTGAAGAAGCTGCTCGCGAGAGCCTTCTTCTTTGCCCACGGTGATGAATTCACCTTCGAAGGGTGAGCCGCGGTTGTCGACTTCAGGCAGTTGCAGCTTTTGCAGCGTCGGCTCGTCGAAGTAGATGATGGGTGAAATGCCCGAGGCGTAGGTACGGGTGAGGTTTTCGGGCTGAACGACAGAGTCGCCGTTCAACATGTCGGGCGGCAGCAGGCCGATGGTGCCGCCCAAGCCTCCGTCGAAGTAGGTGAGGGCGACGGGAGCGTCTTCGGCCCAAATGCGCACTTCACCGTAGAGGTGCGCGACGCGAAGGGTGCCTGAGACTTGGCCGGCAATCGCGGTGGCCCAGCGCTTGTCGTAGTCGCCGGTGAGCGCGCCCGGCACGGCTTTCCACGCGACATAACCGTTGAAGTCAGTGGTTGGCTCACCAGAGCGGGTGAGCGCGGTGGCCGTGATGTCGATGTCGACGTCTCCGCGTACGATTTGGTAGGGGCATTCTTGCGTGCCTTTGACGCCAGCGGGAACTGAAGCGGCGCCGCCGTACCGAAAGGCACAGGCCGAGACGACGGGTACGGCAGTGCGCGTACCCGCAGCGACGCTGTAAATACCGGCAATGTCGACCTTGAATGACGCGACAGTGTTTGGCTGAGGGCTGTCGATTCGGTAGCAGCCCGTTAACAGAACCAGCAGGCACATGGCGGGTACTGCAGCGCGGAGCTCTCGATTCATTGGGCTCTCCGGCCGATACGGCCATCTTCGAGGCCACTGGCAATCGAGAACCGGGTGGGGTTTTCGCAAAGCGCGCGCATTTGAATGGTGAGGGTGCCGCAACCGGGAAGGTGCGCCAGGGTGTCTCGACAGCCGCACTTGCCCAGAGGGGGGCCTGGCGACAGCGCGGTGACGCACTGAGCGACCTTTTCAGCGATCGCTTGCGCCGCGACGTCAGGCGTAATGCCCGTTGGAGCGCACACGGGTTCTCCGCGAAACGCTTGGGCGCAGCTGCACCCAGACGTCGCGTCGTGCAACGATTCAGCGAAAGCCCGGGCCTGAATACAGAAGTTCACTTCTTGGGTGTCGATCTGCCATTGGCCGTCAACCAACGAGCCGCAGAATTGGCCTGACTTGCTGACGTGGCGGCCTTCGCCGTCGACGTCTCCCGAAAGCAGCTCGTCACAGGTGCAGAACCCTTGCAAATAACCAATTAAAGAATCACGCAGGGGAATGCCGGTTTCGACCCGCGTGGTGTTGCGCTTGAGCACCGAAAAGCCAGACCCGCCCTTGGCGATGTAGTCGTTCACGGCCACGCGGTAGGTTGCGTTGACGTCGAGTGGCTTGCCGTTGATCTGAATGTCGACGCCGGTGTGGGCCCAGCATCGACCTGCGCCTGATTCACTGGCGAGGCAGGTCCACGGGGCGCGCCCCTCTCGCTGGGCTCCTGGGCAGTCTTTACCGAGCTCTTCGGCAGAAGCATGGGGGTCACACGCGTGCTCCAGGTCATTGGCGACTGACTGCGCGCAGTCCATCGTGAAGCGTGCGCCAGAAATTTGAGCTTGGCTCACACAGCCGCGGCCTGCGCTCCGGTCGGTGATGAAGTCGAAGAGCTCCTGCATTTCGCTGCCTGACAGGTACATCACGTTGATCGTGTTCTCGAAGGGGAACACGTTGAACATCGACTCCTGGGTGAGCGGGCCGGCGTACAAGTTGTCGCGAATGCCCAGCGAATTGGTAATCGCCACTTCTGCTTCGACCCGGCGGCGCTTGCGCATGGAGTCGGCCGTCAGATTGCCGAGCGGAGAGTCTCCCCCCGTTGAGTTGTTGCGCCGCGCGATGTCTTTGGGTGCGTAAGCGAAGAGTGAAGTGAGCGACAGCGAGTAGTCGAGCTGAATGATGTACGGCTGCAAAAGCTGAGTGGTCTCTTTGTCTTCTTGGTTGGTGCACTCATGGAGCGCCGCCACCACCTGCGGGTCGCGAATGAATTGCCCGCTTTCCCAAAAGCGTGCTTGGTAAAAAGCGTGCATTGACTCGGAGCACCACAGCGCGTCGACGGGAAAAACGCGGTAGTCGTGGCTGAGCACTTCGGCGCCTTCGAGTGCACCTTCGGCGGGTGGCATGCGCACCACCAAGTCGAGCCGCCCGAGGAACTTGGCGAATGAGCCAGAGTGCGCAAGCACCACGCTTCGCCCGCTCGGGTCAGTGAGCACTTGGGGCGGGTTGAGCACCACGTGCAGGTGCCCTCCGAGAATGACGTCGATACCCGACACGCCAGGAATGCGCACCCGCACCACCGACTTCGCTGCACCGACTTCGCCGTACCATTGTTCGAGTCGCCACGCGTCATGTTCACGGTTGATGAAGGGTTGCGCGCGCTCGTACTCGTAGAAGGCGTCGTACCCTTTGATCAGATCTTGATCTTCGGTGAGCCCCAGGTGGCTGACGATGATGATTAAGTCAGTCATCGGGCGCAGCAGCTCGACGTAGGCGCGCGCGGCCTCGTTTTGCTCCAACGGTGTGACCTGCAAGGAGTTGCCGCCTTCGCCAATGGAGTTGAGCGACGAAATGTTCGCCATGCCGATGATGCCCACGCGAACGCCGTCGATATTTTTGATGGCATACGGTGCGGTGTAGAGCGCCGTTTGGTGGCTGTCGGGCGTGTTGTAATCACTCCACACGTAGTTCGCGGCGAGGAGTGGAAAGCTGGCGTTGTCGCGCGCCTGGTTGGCGAAGTTGAGCGCGCCAGAGTCGAATTCGTGGTTGCCCACCACGGCGGCATCGAGGCGAACAGACGAGAGCCACTTGAATTCGGCCTCACCGTTGTTGACGTTGAAGATCGGCGCACCTTGAAAGGCGTCACCAGAGTCAAGGTGCAGCACGCGGTCTGACTTCTTGCGCTCGCGTTTGATCAGCGCGGCCAGACGCGCGGCACCTCCGAACGGGCCCGCCTCGGGAATAATGCCCAAGTCGACGTCGGTTTTCAGTGGCGCGTAGTCGTACGGCAGCAGGCGCGAATGAATGTCTGACGTGTGCAAAAGGGTGATGCGTACTTCGCGGCCAGCCAGGCTTTCGTCGACGCCCTCGAGCAGCGGTAAGCACGAGGCAGACACCAGGCCCAAAAAGACAAACGAAGCGGTCAGAAGACGACGGGTCATCGGTGGGCGGGCCTTATCGGGTGCGAAGTGGCGCGGCAAGGTATTCGCGTTGCTGGTTCTGGTAAAGGGGGGTGATGACGCTGCCGTTGGTCGATGAGATTGAGGTTGTCGAAGACTTCACCGCGACGGGCAAGTGCGACGAAGGCTTCTTGCATGTGCGCCGTCTACGGGTGCGAAACCGCCGGAGCGATGGCTCGCGCTCTGTGGTTTATCGGGTCGATGTGATTGATCGCCCGCGTTTAGACGCCGTTGGCGTTTTGGTTTACCGAAGAGGCGAGCGCGGCTTGGAGTTTTTGACGCGGCAGAACCTGCGGCCGGCGGCGTATTTTCGTAAAGACAAGCAGCCGGTGGTGCCTGACGGGCGCAGCCATTTGTTCTGCGAGGAGATCGTCGCCGGCGTGCTCGAGCTCACCGATCATGGCGAAGAAGGGTTGCGGCACCGCGCGGTCGAAGAGGTGCGCGAAGAGGCCGGGCTGGTGGTCAGCGAGAAAGATATTTTGCTCTTGGGGCCGCCCATTCTTCTGGCGCCGGGTATTTTGTCAGAAAAGATTTTTCTCACGGCCGTCGATGCGAGCAATGCAGCGCAGTTGTCGCCGCAGGGAGATGGGTCGCCCCTCGAAGAAGGTGGCCTGGTTTCTTGGCGCAGCGAGGCTTCGGTTCGCGATGCGCTCAATACCGGCGAGATTCAAGACGGAAAAACAGAGATCGCGCTCAATCGGTTTCTCGGTTTGCCAGCAGGCGCTTCTGTCACCGCGTGACGCGGCTAAAGCCTCCCGGTGGTTTCCCAGCGATGAGCGCTGGGAAACTCTGGTGGTCGGCATGGCGTTTCGCGAGGTGACGATGCTGGAAGTCAAAGAGGTGGTGCGCCGGCGAGGCGAAGAAGGCGATAGCCCGAAGGACCGGCTTGAGCCGGACACGGTCCGCGGCTACATCAAGGACTGCTTACCTTCAGGCGACGCTGGTAAGCACCTCGGAGGCATATTGGATGGTTCGCAAGAGGGTAGGTAGGTGACGGTACCCCGATTTCACTCAGCACCCGCGCCTCTGATACCCTGCGATCATGACGGAGCGCGTGAAGGCCCTGATCGAGCAGGCAAAGGCGTTGACGGCTGAGGAGCTGGCTGAACTGCTGGACGAGCTTTCCGGGGAAAGCGCTGAAGATATCGCGACGGCGTGGGCTGACGAGGCGGTTCGTCGCGGCGACGAGGCTACCGCCTCAGGTGATCACGGAGAGTCCTGGGAAGTCGTTCGAGCGCGGCTGCTGGCGTGAAGCGTCGTATTCGGCTTCTCGGTGGTGCCCAGGGCGACTTGGCCGAAGCAGTCGCCTTCTACAGAATTCGCGATGAGCGCATCGCTGCCCGGTTCATCACAGCGGTCCACCGCCACATTGAAATTGTTGCCGAGCACCCTGACTGTTCGCCCGTCGCCGCCCCGGTTACTGGTCGCGTCGTTGAACTGAGTCGTCGGGGCGATCAGCTCGGCGACGCCACATCGCCTGGCTGCCAAACTGATTCAATTGCGAAATGCGGTTCGCCCAAGATGGAAAAACAGATCGCGCTCAATCGGTTTCTCGGTTTGCCAGCAGGCGCTTCTCGGCCGCTTTGAGAGCAACTATCGGCGCTTTTTCGACTGTTTGCCCACGGTGCTCGGGGCCAAGCTGGCAATCGCGCTCGACAAGTCGACGACGTTCGCCGGCTTGGAGACATGCCGATCAAACCCGACCCGCAAAGACCATTCGCGATCTTCAACCCGCGTAAACGCCGAGAGCGCGATAGCCGGTGTGCGCCCTCCCTTGGTTGCCGGCAGCGCCCGAATTTTTTTCAGCAGCTTGGCGCCCTCGTCTACCCCGGCGGGAATGTCGCACAGCACCACCGACGGCTTCTCGCGCCGCAGCCCTTCGATGGCCTCTTCATGCGTCGAGGCCAACGACACCTTCGCTCCCAAGCCCCGCAGCTGGTGCATCAAAATCGCCTTCGAGTCGGCATCGTCACAGACGAGCAGCAACTTCATGCCATCGAGCCGAACGGCCGGCACCTCGCGAGGCGTTACCTGGGGAAACGCCCCCGCCACGTCGGCCGGCGCCTCAGGCAGTTGCACCGTGAAGGTAGAACCGCGGCCCGCGCCCTCGCTGTTGGCCGACACGGTGCCTCCATGCAGCTCGACGATGTCACGCACGATTGACAGCCCCAGGCCTAGGCCGCCGTGCTTGCGCGTGGTGGCCGATTCAGCTTGGCGAAACCGGTCGAACACATAAGGCAGAAAATCGCCTTCGATGCCCTGGCCTGTATCGCTCACCTTGAGAATCACCCGGCCGCCTACCGGTTCAACCGTGACGATGACATTGCCACCCGCGGGCGTGAACTTAATGGCGTTGGAAATCAAGTTGGTGGCCACTTGCTGCAAGCGGGTGGGGTCACCAATCAGCCCAGGCACCTGCTGCGCCGCGTGGTAATGCAAATTGACCCGCCGTGCGGTGGCCGACGTGCGCAATGACGCCACCGCTTCGCGCACCGTCTGCTCCAGCTGCATCAGGTTCGGCTCGAGGTACAGCTTGCCCGTCATGATGCGCGACACGTCGAGCAAGTCGTCAATCAGCTGTGCTTGGTTGCGCGCATTGCGCTCGATGGTCGACAACCCCGCCGCCATCACGTCGGGAGGTGTCGCCGGGTCGGTCAGCAACTGGGCCCACCCCAAAATCGGCATCAACGGCGTGCGCAGCTCGTGCGAAATCAACGCCAAAAAGTCGTCTTTCAGACGGCTGGCTTCGCGGGCCTCGGTATAGAGGCGTGAGTTGTCCATCGCCAAGGCGGCGCGGCGGGCAAGTTCTTCAGCCAGCGTCACCTCGCCCTCGCTATGCGGTGGCGAAGGCAACGCCCGCGCGAAGACGATGAACCCGAAAGTCGTCATCGCGTAGCGCAAGGGAGCGAGAATCAAGCTCACCAGCGGCAACGAGCCGGTGAACGGAGCCCATTCTCCCGGGGCATGGCTGAGCACGCTGCCATCGAGAGACGCGAGCAACTGCGTGCGCCCCTCGGCAATCAACGCGGCCACGGCGGGAAAACGTGTCGAAGGCACTTCTCGGGGCGTCATCAACAGCGCCGCTTCGAGCTCTGCCCGGGCGGTGGCGTAGGCGGCCCGCCGCACTTGACCGTCGGGCATGAACATCTGCACGGCGCACACATCGGCCAACTCGGGAACAGCCAGCTGCGACAACCGTTCGAGGGTGGTGGCGCGATCGAGCGAAGAGGCCAGCGCCACGCTGGCGTCGGCCAAAAACGCGACCCGTCGCCGCGCTGCCGATTCTGACGCCAGGCGCTGCTCCGAAGCCTTCAACGCATGGCGCGCCGATACGTCTTCAAGCAGCACCAGCACGCTCGCCGGCGCCCCCGCGGTGCCCGTTGCCAACGGCGAGAAACAAAACGACAGCCACACTGCGCTGTGGTGTGGGCGCTCGATGCGCTTTTCCCACCGAAAGCTTTGCTCGATGCCCGCACACACTTGCTGAAACAAATGTGGCTCGACTGCTCCAGCGAACGCGAACGGAGCCAGCGCACGACCGACCAAGCCGTCACCGGGGTAGCCAAGCAAGCGGTGCGCCTGCGCATCGGCCAAGGTAATCACCCCCTGGCCATTGATGACGATTTTTCCCAGGTCGACGGCTAGTCCTTCCACAAAAGTTTCCATGGGTGCTTGCGCAGTTCTGCGAGCAGCGTCTTCAAGTCGTCGTAGACCTGTTTGTCTTTTAGCGAAGCGCCGAGTGTGCCTTCACCCGCTTCGAGCTTGGCCAGCAGCCGGTCAGCGCGCTCGGCCACGCGGTCGAGCTTTTCACCCGCGGCCGAATAACGTGTCAGCGCAGCCTTCAACTTCTCTCCGTCTTCTGCGTTGAGCGGACCGGTTACCGCGGCCAATGCGCGCAGCGAGGTGTTCGCTTCTTTCGACAGCGCGGGCCAGTCACTGCGCACCGCCTTGGCGACGGCGGCACCGTCATCGAGCAATGCATAGCCCTTGCCGCCCGGTTCGAGCTGGGTGCGCGCTTGCGACGCCAACGCCCGCAGCTCTTTCACCGCGGTGGTCATTTCGCTCATCGTCTGCCGCAGCTCCCCGCGGTTTTCGGTCAGCACCCCGTCGACAGTGCGGGTGAGGCTGGCCATGCCGATAATCAAGTCGCTGAACGCTTGGGGGTCTTTCTCGAGTACCTTGCCCGCGGCATCGAGAAAGCTCGCCAAGCGGTTGGCCACCATGTCCATGCGGGGGGCATCAATCGCTCGAATGGGTTTACCCGCGGGTAACAAAGACGTCGCGCTGCCCGGCGCCAATTCTAAGTACGGCTCGCCCAACGGGCCTTGGCTGCTCACGGTCACCATGGCGTCGGCTTTAAGCGCGCTTGCGGCCTGCGCAGACACCGACAAGGTCATGGTCACCGGCAACGCTTCTCCGTTGGCGTCACGCCGCTCGGGGTCAAGCTCGACACGGTCGACTTTACCGACGGGAATGCCCCCCATCTTCACCGGAGCGCCTTTGACCACGTTGCCCGTATGCCCAAAGTGCACGAGCACCGTCTGCGCGCTGCCAAACGAAAATTCGCCCATCAGCGCAAGCAAAAGCGCACCCGACACCAGTGCCGTCAACACCAGGGCGCCAACCTTTAGCTCGAGACGAGACTCTTCCATGCGGCCTACTTTTCTCTTTGCGCGAAGAATGACCGAGCGCTGCCCAAGAATGCCACCGCCCCACTTTTAAGCTCCAGCACGCGATCAGCCAAGTGTCGTACTGCGTTCCAATCGTGTGAGACGATCAGCGCTCCTAACCCCTGGCGTTTGAGCTCGAGTACGGCTTGGTGCACTTGGGCCGCCGCTTCGAGGTCTAACCCAGTGGTCGGCTCGTCCATCAGCAGGTACTTCGGTTGCCGGGCCAGCGCGCGGGCGATGGCGACGCGCTTTTGCAGCGCCGGGCTGACGTGGTGGGGCAGCCTTTCACTCCACGCCTCGAGCGACAAGGCCCGCAACGCCTCTTGGGCGCGCGCTTTGGCTTCTGACGCAGGCAGCCCCAAGGCCACGTTCTCTTCTAACGTAAGCCAGTCGAGCAGGGCGGGGCCTTGCACCAAATACGGCGTCTGCGCCCGCAGCAAAGACAGCGCGCCCTCGGGCATTTGGTGCACTGGCTGCCCGAGCAGCGACACTTCGCCGGCGTCAGGTTTGAGCAGGCCCACCGCCAGGCGGCAGAGTACGCTCTTGCCCTCGCCGCTGCGGCCGACGACGAAGGTCAACCCTTCGAGGGGAATTTCGGCCGACAACCCGTCGATGACCCACGGGCCCTGGCCGAAACGCTTGCGCACCCCCTCGAAAATCAACGGAGCGTTGCTCACCGGGTAATGCCCCAGAACGCGGCAGCCACCACGAAGTCAATCACCAGGCAGCCCATGCATGCTTCGACCACTCCGGTGGTGACTGCGCGCCCCACCGCTTGGGCGCCACCTTGCGCCGTTATCGCCCGCGCGCTCGCCGCGAGGGGAATGTACAGGCCGCACAGCACTGCTTTCACCCCAGCGCACATCACGTCGCCGCTGTCGACGAATTGGGGGTCGATGAACGAGCGGCCATCAGCTCCGAAAGAGTGGGTGACGGTGAGCGCGGCGCCGAGCGAAGCCGCCACCGTGCCCAGCACCGTCAACAGCGGCAGCCCAATGGCGCACGCGAGCACGCGGGGAGCAACCAAATACGCGAGGGGGTCAATGCCCGACAGTGTCAGCGCGTCGATTTGCTCGTTGACGCTCATCGAGGCCTGCTCTGCCGACGCCGAGGCCCCCGCGCGAGACGCGAGCAGCAACGCCACCGTAAGCGGGCCGAATTCGCGCACCATGAGCTCGAAATACGCCGGCCCCACCAGCGTAATGTTGCCGGTGTATTTGCGTGCTTGGGCGTAAGCGATGGTGACAATCACCGTGCCGAAAAAGGCCATGCCCAGGGTGACCAAAAACGCGGAGCGACCGATCAGCTCGTGCAGTTGCTCGAGCAACGCGCGAAGGGTCAAACCGTCACGGCGCACGGCTTTCACGGTTCTTGAAAACAGCAGCGCGCTCGCGCCTGACGACCGAACGAACGCTCTCACGTGAGCCACCGCGCCAGCAACGGAGTGATGAGAAAATCGAGCGCGAAAATCGACGCGCAGCCAAAGACCACCGCCGCCGCAGCAGCCCGGCCGACGCCGCGCGCGCCGCCCTGTGCTGCCAGGCCGGCCGCGGTCGACACCAACGCGATAGCGGTGCCGAAAACAGCGGTCTTCAACAAGCTGCCCAGCACGTCGTTGGGCCGCAACATGTCGGCGAATGAACCGAGAAAAACGCGGGCCGGCAAGCCCAGCGCGAAGTACGCCGCCACTGTTTCCCACAACGCGGCTACGAAGTAGGTGAGTGTCGCCAGGCAGGTAATCGCCACCGCGCTCGCCACCACCCGGGGCGCTACCAGGTAGCGAAAGGGGTCGAGCGAAATGCCGCGCAGCCCTTCGAGTTGCCCATTGGTTTTGAGCAGCGCGAGCTCGGCCGCGTTGCGCGCCCCTACCCGGCCCGCCATCACCAGGCCGAGCAGCAGGGGCCCAAATTCCCACAGCACGGCATAGCCCCCTGCCCAACCCAGGTACTGCCGCGCGCCGAAACGCTCTGCGTAAATGCCGGCCTGCAACACCACCGTGGCGCCGGCGAGTGTGCCCACGCCCAAGGTAAGCGGCAACGACTGGTACCCATAAAGCACCAGTGAGCGCAGGCATTCGCGCCCACTCAAGTGAGGCAGGTGCCGCAGCGTTCTGGCCAGCACCAAGGTCAGTGCGCCCGCCGCGCGAATGCCGGGGAGTGCCACGCGGCCCAAGGTGCGTAGCGGAGCGGCGGTATTCACGCGGTGCTCCGGTTGTCGACGTCGCGGGCCATAGGCGTGAGGCGCAAAGTACGCGCGAGAGGCAATGACGGGTGCGGGTCGGGCATCGCTGCGATCAACGTGCGCCCGTGCGACACTTCAAGCAGCAACGCAGAAATGCCCGCGGCGGTTTCAGGGTCTAAACCGGCCAGCGGATCATCAGCGAACAGTACCCACGGTTCCATCACCAGAGCGCGGGCAATGCCGGCCCGTTTACGCATGCCTCCCGACAAATGCTCAGGCCGTTTCTGGGCCGCTGCCTTAAGCCCCACGCGTGCCAGCGCGTTCGCGACTTTCTCTTCGACAGCCGCTGCCGACAGCCCTTTTCTTTCGAGCGGGAGCGCCACGTTGCGTTCTACCGTGAGCGTGTCGAAGAGCGCGTCGGTCTGAAATACCATGCCCATGTGAGCCTGGGCGTCGCGCGTTTCCCCGCGAGACAGCGTCAGCCGGTCGCGGCCGTTCCACAGCACCTGCCCGCGGGTGGGCAGAACCAAACCGGCCAGCGCTTTGAGCAGTGTCGTCTTGCCGCCTCCCGAAGGGCCGTAAAGCAAGAGCTGACTGCCCAATGGAAAATGCAGGCTGACGTCATCGAGCGCCCGGTGTGGGCCGAAGTCGACTACCAGGTGTGAGGTGGCGAGCTCCACGCGTGCCCTTTTTTTCGAAGCGCTATCGCTTGTCGAACCACCGCTTGAGCGAGAGTTTTTTCACCCGTTGGCCAAAGACGTACCAGGTGAGCGCCGTGCCGAAGAGAAACGACGCGGCGATGACGCCGAAGAGGCCGAGCGCGGGCACGCCGCCGACCAGGGTGGGGCTGGCCGACGCGAATGAAATGAAAGCGCCGACGATGAACCCGCACGCGCACAGACCAGAGAAAGCCACCACCGCCAATGAGCGCAGTGTTTGGTTGAGCTCATGCACGCCGTCGGCTTTGACGGTGACCGAGAATTTTCCCGACTCGAGGTCGAGCAAAATTTGCGACAGCTGCATCGGCAAGTCGTTCGCCACGCTCGACAAGCGCAGCAACGTCTTCATCATGCCGCCCTGCAATTGGTTGGGGTCGTACCGTTCTCCGAGCAGCTGCTTGGCGTACGGCAGCGCGATTTCGGCGACGTTCATCTCGGGGTAAAGCGAGCGCAAAATGCCTTCGGTGGCAATCGCAGCGCGGGCGAGAATCGCGTATTCCTTGGGTATGCGAACCCGGTACTTCACGGCGAGATCGAGTAAATCGCGCAACAGCCGCTTGGCGCTGATGTCGCCCAGGCTCTGCGGCAAGTAAGCGCCCAAGATACCTTCAATGTCGGTTTTGAACCCCAGCAGGTTGGCGCGCGCATCGGGAATACTCACCCGGTAGAGAATGCGGGCCACCGATTCGGCGTCTTTGAGCGCCAGCGCCAGCACCAGTGACACCAGGGTGTCTTGCATTTGCTTGGTGAGGCGGCCGACCAAGCCAAAGTCGAGCAGCGCCAGCACGGGGCCATCGAGCACGAAGAGGTTGCCGGGGTGCGGGTCGGCGTGAAACAGCCCGTCTTCGAAGAGCTGCTTGAACGCGGCGTCGACGATGTGCTTGGCCAGCGTTTGGCGGCCCTCGGCGTCGAGCTGGGCTTGAGAGAGTTTGGTGCCGTTGATCAATTCGAGCGTGAGCACCGAGCGGCTCGAGAGCTCGTCGTACACTTGGGGAATTTTGATGTGCGGGCGGTGCAGGTGGTTCTTGTGAAAGGCGCGAATGTTCGAGGCCTCATTCAAGAAGTCGAGCTCTTCGTGAATGGCGCGATCGAATTCTTCGACGATGCCGGTGGGTGAATAAATCGCCCCTTCTTCGACCACCGCCTCGAGCATGCGAGCGAGCGAATGAAGAACTGACAGGTCAGAGCGCAGCTGCTCGGCGATGCCGGGGCGTTGTACTTTAATCACCACTTCGTCGCCGTCGAGCGTGGTCGCGCGGTGCACCTGCGCAATCGAGGCGGCCGCGAGCGGCTCAGGGCTGATGCGCTTGAAGAGCTCTTCGGGCTCGCGGTTGAAAGCCGCTTTGATTTGCGCGCGCACTTGCTCGAGCGGTATCGGCGGCGCTTGGTCTTGCAGCGTCGAAAGCTCGTCGATGAACGCTGCCGGCATTAAGTCGGCGCGGGTCGACAGCACTTGCCCGAGCTTGATGAAGGTGGGGCCCAGCTCTTGGAGCATGGTGCGAAAACGACGCGCCACCGACTCGCGGCGTGCTTCAGGGGTTTGCTCCACCGCTTCTTTGCGGCCGAGCTTCGACCACACGCCCGAGCGCTCGGTGACGTCGGCGAAACCGTGGCGCACGGCGATCACCGCGATTTGTCGAACTCGGTTGAGGTCTTGGAAAGCTTCGCGAATCACGTTGTTTAGGAGTGGCACCGTGGCACGAGCGGGCAAAAGGGGCAAAGGTTGGTTGCAGAAGGCCTGCGCTCA
>JAIBBR010000217.1 GCA_019694575.1 Myxococcaceae bacterium | reverse complement strand
GACTGATTGCCTGCCAATTCTTGGAACGAGCCACAACGACCTCCTAAGAAGAGATCGCCCCCTCATGATCTTGAAATCGTCAACAGTCAACCAAGGATTGGATCGCGATTGCCGCGATCCTGTTTAGTTCCAGCGGCGGCGCTTTTTTTTGCGCGATTTTGCTTCTTCGGCTTTGGCCTCACCGGGCCTGCGCAAGGGAGGAATATCGCCCATCATGACCGGCCAGTACGCTCCCCCTTCGAGCGCCTGTAAGAGCTCGGCTTGGTTTTTCACCGGCTTTTTGAACAGCGTCGCCGCGAAGCCCAGCTCGTCGAGAGAACGCGCGTCACTGCCGGCGACGCCTGGCAATTTGAGCGTGCGCGCGAGCTCAACGGCTTGCTCGTTGGCGCCCATACGAACTTTCGGGTTGTACACCTGAACCGCGGCCAAACCCTTCACGCTGCGCATGTAGTCGCCTGCGGGGTGGCTGAAGTCACGATCGAACGGTCGCGCTGCGACGATCACCGCGCCCAACGACTTGAGCTTGGGCAAACACTCGTCGGCTTTCCACGGAGTCTCTCGGTTGCTGCCCCACATTTGCACCGGTTCAGGCGCCTTGAGCGGATCGCCGAAAAAGCAAAGGTACTGGCCCTTGTCGGTTGAAAGTTCAAGCCCAACGAAAACTTTCACCTTCGACGTTTTCGCGAGCGCGAACAATTCGTCGCAACCGTCTTGCGTATTTGTCTCGGTGAAACACACACCGTCAAGCCCGTGCGTTTCGGCGCGCGCCAAAACTGCTTTAGGGTCTAAATTACAACCGCGTGAGAGCCATGAATGCGCTTGAAGATCAATGAGCATGCTGCCGGCGCCCTTACCACACCTCTTGCCACTGCAATCAAGCCCATGGGATAAGCGATCGCATGTTCACCGGGGTTAAGGTTTTCTCAGCGACGAAGGCAAAAGAGCGAGAAGAGTTGGGCGAAAACATCTCGCGTTGGCTCAAAAGCAATTCTGATCTCGAAATCGTAGACAAAGTGGTGCGCCAGTCCAGCGACAACGAGTTTCACTGCTACTCCGTGATCCTCTTCTACAAACAGAAGTCGACTTAACCGGCGAAACGCCTAGAAGGCACACGCAAATGCCTTCTGGCGATACTCCGTCATTTCTCATCGGCTCGGTCGACCTTCACCTCTTGGGTGAAGGCCGTCACTTTCGCCTGTGGGAAAAATTGGGAGCGCACCCGGTTGACGGTGGCACACACTTCGCCGTGTGGGCCCCCAATGCCGCTGCGGTTTCAGTGATCGGCGATTTCAACGGGTGGGAAGCAAGCCGTACCCACTTGGCTCCGCAGGCCTCGACGGGGCTCTGGTACGGGTTTGTGCCCAAGGTGGGCGTGGGGGCGCTTTACAAGTTCGCCATTCGCACGCGTCAAGGCGAGGTGCTGGAAAAGTGCGACCCGCTGGCCTTTCGTTCGGAGCACCCACCGAAGACGGCGTCGGTGGTGCACGCGCTTGATCAGTACCGGTGGAACGACGCGGCGTGGACGCGCAGCCGTCAGCAGCGCTCCGCCAATGATCGGCCGATCAGCGTTTACGAAGTGCACCTTGGCTCGTGGGCGCGCGTGCCTGAAGAAGGCAACCGTTCACTCACTTACCGTGAGCTGGCTCTGCGCTTGGCCGACCATGTGGAAAAGCTCGGCTTCACTCATGTTGAATTAATGCCGGTGTGCGAGCACCCGTTTGGCGGTTCGTGGGGTTATCAAGTCAGCGCTTACTTCGCGCCCACCGCGCGGTACGGTTCACCCGACGACTTTCGCTTCTTCGTCGACACGCTGCACCAGCGCGGCATCGGCGTGATTATGGACTGGGTACCCGCCCACTTTCCCACTGACGCGCACGCCTTGCACCGGTTCGACGGCACCCCGTTGTACGAGCACGAAGACCCGCGCCAAGGCATGCACCCCGACTGGGACACGGCGATCTTCAATTACGGCCGTCACGAGGTGCGCAATTTTCTTATCGCCAGCGCGCTCTTCTGGCTCGACGAATACCATCTCGACGGTCTGCGCGTCGACGCGGTCGCTTCGATGCTCTACTTAGACTACAGCCGCGAACACGGTGAATGGGTGCCGAACCGCTACGGAGGCCGTGAAAATTTAGAAGCAATTGACTTCATGAAAACGCTCAACGTCACCGTGCAACAGCTGCACCCCGGCACGTTGATGCTCGCTGAAGAGTCGACCGCGTGGCCGCAAGTCAGCGCACCGGTGCACGAAGGCGGCTTGGGCTTCACCCATAAATGGAACATGGGGTGGATGCACGACTCGCTCCAGTACTTTTCGAAAGCGCCGATTTACCGGCGCCACCATCACCACCAGCTCACGTTTGGTTTGCTCTACGCGTTTTCAGAACGCTTCATGTTGCCGCTGTCACATGACGAAGTGGTGCACATGAAGGGCTCGCTGCTCTCGAAAATGCCGGGCGACGACTGGCAACGCTTCGCCAACTTGCGCGCGCTCTACGGGTGGATGTGGGCACACCCCGGCAAGAAACTGCTCTTCATGGGCGGTGAGTTCGGCCAGTGGAACGAGTGGAACCATGATCAAAGCCTCGACTGGCATTTGCTGCAGTGGGCTCCGCACCGCGAGCTGCAAGACTTGTTGGTCTCATTGAATGGGGTGCTGAAAGAGACGCCCGCGTTGTACGAGCGCGATTCAGAGTCAGGCGGCTTTCAGTGGGTGCAGTCAAACAACGCCGACATGAATGTCTTTGCTTTTTTGCGCTGGCCGCGTGCACCGGGCAAGCCGTTGTTGGCGGTCGCCAATTTCTCGCCCATGGTGCGCGGCAACTACCGCGTCGGTGTGCCCGGAGGTCACGCCGGGTGGACTGAGCGGCTCAATACCGACGCGCGTCACTTTGGCGGCGCCGGGTTTTCGTCAGGCACCGTGCGTTCTGAATTCGTACCATGGGACGGCCAGCCACAATCGATTGTGCTGACGCTGCCTCCGCTCGGCGTGGTGTGGCTGGCGCCCGCTTAGGCAGCTCCCATTCTCACCGGTTCAAAAACCGCTTCATTTCTGAAACTACTTGAGCAGGGGCTTCGACTTGCGGGTAGTGGCCTACGCCGGCAATGCCCACCACCGTCGCCGCGGGCACCCACTTCTTGAAGTTGTCGACCATGTGCGCACCCGAAATGGTGTCGGCCAGCCCGTCGATCAGCTGAAGACGAACTGGGGGGATCTTCCCACCGGGTGGAGGGTTGCTGGCATTTTGCAGCGCTTCGACCCAACGCCCCCGGTTTTGTCGCCGCTCTTCAATGTAACCCAACTGCTCGTGAGCCAACCCCACACCTCCGTGACGAAAGACCTGCTCGGTGGCGTCGTTGAGAAACTGGCTGTTCCCTTTGCTCTGCTCTCCGAGAACCTGCTTCAACCCCATTTTGAAAATGGGGCGAAAGATGAGCTTCTCGACAAAGTTGCCTGCCTTACTTGCAAGCAGCTTTTGCACAACCGTCGGCTTGTGCGTTTCGGGGAAAAGCCCGCCATTCAGCAGCGACACGCTGCGAATC
>JAIBBR010000216.1 GCA_019694575.1 Myxococcaceae bacterium | reverse complement strand
GCTTGTACAGATCTGTGGGGCCGTCTGAGCGGTAGGAGCGTTGGCCGCCCGAGGTCGCGGGCACGTCGCTCGCAAACGACATGTGCTCTGGCCACGTGTAGCAAGCCGTGCACCCCCACCGGCGCACCAGCTCGTCGACCGAGCCGCTCTCGAAGTTCTCGGTGAACACCACGTGGGGATCATTCTCGATTGCCACGTCACGCAGATACCTCGAGGCGATGCCGTATTCGGGCGTGCCCGCGAGCGCATTGGCCGCGAGTGACGCGACAAGTATTCCGAGCAGCGTCGACTTAACGGCGTGCATGCGTGATGGGTGAATCGTGCTCGTACGAAAGCCACTGCGCAAGGCACCCCCATGCGATCGGTGCGTGCGCGCTATAGCTGTAAACCGCCGTGTGCAGCGCGGGAAACGCCGAATGCAGCGGGCCGCCAGCGAAACCGCCCATTACCCGAAACGCCCATGCGCCGAGGTTTCACTGCAGACCCAGCAACCGCTGGAGGAGCAGATCGACGAGCTCTCGCCGGCCATCGAGCACGGCGAGCACGCGTACTTCTCGGTCGTCGACGCGGTAAATGATTCTCCACGGGTCGACGATCAGCTCGCGGAAGGCGGTGATGCCCAGGCGTCGCAGCTCGAGCACGATTCTTCCCCGCGTCGGCAGCCGTGCCAGGGTTTGGGCGCGTGCTTCAAGCTGGTCGAGAACGTGCCCCGCCGCCCTTGGAGACCGCTCGGCGATGAAGTCCACGATCTCGAAGAGGTCCGTGCGCGCCACCTCCGCCCAGCGGACGCGGTACAGCTTCATTTTCGGGGGTGCCGCCGCAGGCGTGCCCGTGCCTGGCGAAACACGTCACCTTGTGCGAACGCCTTGCCAGATTCGAAGTCGCGCTCGCCCATCGCGAGGAGCTTCAACATCGCCAAGGCCCGGCGGGTCTCTTCCCACGTCTCGTGGCTGACGATGACTGCCGCGTTCACCCCGTTCTGCGTGACAAGAAGCCCTTCCCCGGTGGACTTCACCGAGTCGAGGACTTCGGCGATGTGAGCCTTCACGTAAGAGACTGGCTGCGTCTTCATAGGTCAAGCGAAGGTACTTCATATTGACCTATGGCGACAAGCTGGGCGCGGTTGGGTGCGATGATGGTTCTGCGCGACGCCGCAGGCCAGATAGGTAAGATCGCTTACTTGGCTCAAGTCGCGGCGAAGAAAAGAAAAGAAAAGAATAGGAAAACAAACTGCAAAGCGGGGCTCAGCAACAGTCTGGGCGCCTGCGGATCGCAGGCCCAGATGGCCACCAAGGCTGAATTGTCTTTGCTCATTAAATTCGAGAACGCGCTCTCATTCTTGGGCAGTGCAATGGCGCGTCGCGCGATTTTCCGAGCGGTGGCGATCTTGGCGCCTGCAGCAACACCGAACTGCTGCGGGGCTGACTCAAATGTGATCACCTGAATCGGCCATCGTGATCGGAGCGCAGCGTGGCGGCTTGAGCCATTTCGCGTTTCGACACAACAGCCTTACCGCAGCACCGGCACCGCTTGGGTCGCCCACTGCGCGATGTGGTTCGAGGTGGTGAAGTCTTGGAACGGTAGCGCGAACGCCGCGGAGCTGGGGTCTTCACCGCGGGCCACGGCATCAGGGTCGACCGCCACCATCCACAACTGGGTGTTCATCGACGAGCGCAGCCCATAATTTCGCGACGTAGAGAAAGTCAGCCACAACACTTTGCTGTCAGTTTTGCCGTCGAGGCGCTGAAAGACAAAAGGGTTCCATTTGGGAAATGAGTTCGCCAAAGCAGTGCGGCCATGGTCCATTTTTCCGGGAGCGTTCGCACGGGCCAGCTTCACCGGTTTCGCGCCTGCCACCGACTTCACCGCGAACAACGTGGCCGTAGGGTCCATGTCGCCATCGCACTCGGCGTGGGTCAGGCCAGACGGACAGGTCGATTCGTTGAAGATGATGAACTCACCACCTGGAGCGAACGCCGGGTAGTAGCGGTTGAGCCCGTTCACCGCCGCCATGATTTCCACCGGCGTCGACCAGTTGCCGCCGTTCTGGGTCACCACCTGAATCGAGCCGCGGTAACTCTTCTGCAGCGTGTTGGGCATCGTCACTTGGGTGTAGGCAATCTTGTCGCCCTCGTGCGACCAATCAGGGTGGTTGGCAGGCATCATCGTTGAACCGGTGTTGGCGATGCTCTGCACCCGCGAGCCGTTATCACCGTCGAAAATCATCAGGTTAAAATCGGTGGCGCCCTTATCGCCGTAGACGCCGACGTAACGTGTTCCGTCGGGGTTCCACGACTCGAAGATGCTCTTTTCTGGCGTGGGGAAAGGCACCAGCGGTTTTTTCGTGCCCACGTCCATGAGCAGCACCCGGCCGTCGTTCTGGCCACCGGCTTCGAGCACTATCTTCTTGCCGTCGCGTGACAGCGCGTGGCAGCCCACGCAGGTGCCGCCGGTGAGCTCAGTGCCCAAGTACGGTTCCACCGTGCCGTTCGTCGCGCCAAAGTCGAAGCGCATGATTCCGGTGGTGCCCGAGGTGGTCCAATAATACAGCGCGCCGTTCACTTCTTCGAACGAGAACGAAATATGGAGTGGGGCCGCGGTGCCTACATAAGTGCCGGCCGCATCGGTGCCTTTGATGATCAACTCCACGTCTTTGCCGCCGCGGTTGGAATAGGCCACCCAGTTCCAGATATCAGTGGAGGGTTTGTACACGCACCCAGCACCCAAGGTGGTGCAGCGCAAGTACACTTTGAGCTCGGTCACCGGGCTGAGAAAGGTGAGCTCGAATAGTTCATTGGGGCCGGGCTGAAAGTGAATCTCTAGTTTCTGCAAGTTGGGCGGAAACATCGTGCCTTCATTGGGGTAGACGATTTCGGGGGCCTTCGCCGGGTTTTCGGTGGCCATGAAGCGTGTTGGCGCGTCGTCGGGTGCGGACGAGGCGGTGTCAATGACGTTCTTCACCAGCTTCACTGTGAGCCCCGTTTCGGCACTCACCATGCCCGCTTCAGCCGTAACCTTCGCCACGCCCGAGCGCGTCACCGACGAAGTGAAATGCGCCTGGCTGAAATTGCCCAGCGTCGCGTCGCTCAGCTTCAGCACCACCCGCGCGGTGACATCTTCACTGTGGCCGTCGGAAAACCGGCCCATCACCTGGTAGTCGCGCGTCGCCGCGGTGACGCCATCGGTCACCAATACCGCGTCGGCGGGGTTGATGATCAGCGAGGTCAACCCCGCGATGGGTTGACCTCCTCCATCAGGCACGGTGTTCTGCCCATTGGAAGTGCACTGACAACCCGCCGCTGCGAGCACGACGAGCCCTACCAAACATCGACCAAGCATGGCCAACCCCCAACGTCCCTTTTGATTCCGGCCAGGAATTTTGAGGCAAAACCCGCACAGTCGCAACGGCCGAATCGGCCCGAGACGCCCATCGTCTGGTCTTTGCGCCGTGCAATGAGAAAGCGCAAACGCTTGGGTTGCGGCGCTGAAGCCGATTGGCCCACAATTCGCTTTCGCTCTCTTCCGCAGTCGTCGAAAGGCCTCTTTTCCTATGGTCGTCAC
>JAIBBR010000112.1 GCA_019694575.1 Myxococcaceae bacterium | reverse complement strand
CCGATGCCGGGGTCACCTCCGAGCAAAACCATGGAGCCGTCGACGACGCCCCCACCCAACACCCGGTCAAGCTCGGCGATGCCAGTCGGTTGCCGCGCTTCGGCCTGGCCCGTCACTTCGCGCAACAACACAGGTTTGGCGTGCACTCCGCCGGTGCCCCAGGCGGGTCGGGCATTGGCCGCTTCGTTAACCTCGGCTTCTTCGACCAAGCTGCCCCAAGCGCCGCAGTCGGTGCATTTGCCCAGCCATTTCGGCGTTTGGTACCCGCAGGCTTGGCAGGCATAGTGCGTTTTCGTTTTTGCCATGTTGGCTACTTATTGCCTCGGGCTGACACTGAATCACCAGTCAGGGAAGGGCGTGTGGACTTATCGCTATATGAAACGATAAGTCTTCACACCCTTGCTCAATGGCCGGAGTTTTTCACCGTGAACCTTTACCGCACTTTCATTTCTCTGCTGGCGGTGTGCGCGCTGGCTTCAGGTTGTTTCACCGCCAAGGCTGTGAACCCGCGGCCGAGTCTTAACGTGCCTCCCCAGAGCGCAAAAATGGGCCTCGTGCTGGGCAAGGGCGTGCCCGATATGCAAAAGGTCGGCGCGCTCACCATCACCGAAATTCGCAAGTCGCTCTGGAACGGCTACGTCAATGGCTTCGGCGACGCGGCAATTGCCGACCGCTACGGCGCCACTCCGGGTGACTACGTGGTGCAAATCGACAAGGTAGAAATCGAGGCCAACCGGCTGCTCAACATTGCCTACCTCTCGGCCCGCTACAAAGCGTCGCTGAAGAACCCCAATGGAGACGTGCTGCGCACCTCGAACCGCAACGTTCGCCCTCGCAACGTTGGCAGCAACGGCACCGGGCAGCTCATCGACCTCATCGAAGTCATCTATGAGCAAATGGCCGAAGACTTTTTCGCCAATGGCAACCCGGTGGGCCCCGGCAATTCGCACACCCAAGAAAACATGCAGCAAATGTAGCCTGCGACCAACCGTGCTATGGCGCCAAGGGGTGAACCGCTCTCTTCGCCGCTTGGTTGTTCTTTTGGCCTTGGCCACCCTGCCCTTAGGCTGCGGCAGCGGTCTGCGCGCCGTGCAGCCCAAGCCCAGCATCAACATGCCTCCGCAGAGCACGAAGCTGGGGCTGGTGTTGGCGCCTACCGTGCGTGACGCGCAGAAAGCGGGCCCGCTCAGCGTGGCCGAAGTGCGTAAGTCACTGTGGAACGGCTACGTGAATGGCTTTGGCGACGCGGCGATTTCTGACCGCTACGGCGCCACCCCAGGTGACTACGTGGTGCAAATCGACAAGCTCGACATCGAGTACAACCGGCTCATCAACGTGCCTTACTTGTCAGCCCGTTACCGAGCAGTGCTCAAAAGCCCCAACGGCGAAGTGGTGCGCACGTCGAACCGCAACGTGAATACCCGAAAAATTGGCGACAGCCTGAAGCGTCAATTGGTCGAGCTGTACGAAGTCGTTTACGAGCAAATGGCCGAAGACTTTTTCGGGAGTGGCAACTTGGTGGCCCCCGAAACGCCCGCCGCCACCCCAAAAACCAAACAACAAATGTGAGCCTTCGCACCACCTTTCACGACTGTACACAGAGCGGTGTAGCGGCCCATGTTCAAGTGTTGCTTTTTCGCCACACAAACAATATTAAGTATTCGTTTTTATTATCAAAAATAAGGTTTGAATCTTGCTCAAGCAGATTCTCCCTTGAGGTTCTGCTCGGCACTCTTGCTGCTTCTCTCTGCGTTGACGGCTTGCGAAGGCCCGTCGGCCTCTTCGCAGCCCAGCACCGCTTCGTCGCGGCACCCGATGGTCGCTGCGCTCCCACTTTCGCCCACCCGCCAACTGCGCCGCATTCACTTAGCGCTGCGCGGCAGTGAGCCCACTCTGGCCGAATACCAGGCGGTCGCTTCGCTCAGTGGTGCGGCGCTCACCAGCAAGCTCGACCGCGAAATCGACGCGGCACTCAGTTCACCTGACTTCTATGAGCAAATGGTGCTGTGGGGCCACGAGTACTTGCGCAACTCGCGCTACAACCAGGGCACCGTCGAAGGCGAAGAAAACCTCTGGTTCGGAGGCCAGGCCGGACAATTGGACACGTGCCCTTCTGGCACCGCCAACGCGGGCGCGTTCGGCATTTTTTCTAACCCGGGCCAGGGCGCTTCATGGTTGTCTGAAGGCGACCCTGTCTCTGTCTGTGATGACGTATCGCAGGCCGTCACAGTCGAGCCTTGGTGGGCCCCCGGCACCACGGTGAAAGCCGTCGGCCGCGCGGGCAACGGGCGGCGCACGTACAACGGGCGCGACTGCGGCATACTGCGCGGCGGCAGCGGCCCTTTTCGGCTCAAAGATGTCGACCAAAACGGCAACGTTGACCCCGGCTGCGGCTGCGGGCCCAACCTCATTTATTGCATCTTTTACCCTGAGTCGTCGGTGCCCTTTCCCGCGCAGAATGACGGCCGGGTGCATTACCCTGACGGTCAGCGGCGCTTGATTTGGGAAGAGCCCGCCCGTCTCTTCGCCCACATCATCACCCACGACAAACCCTTCAGCGACTTGGTGCTGGGCGACTACACGGTGACGACGAGCCGCTTGCAACACGCCTATGTGCGCTCGGGCCGCCCTTTCAGCAACGCCACCGACGCCGACGAATGGTGGCGCGTGCCTGACACCAAAGCGTGGCGCGAAGTGAAGTACGAGCGCATGAACCCGCTGCTGCTTGCACAGCGCGATTACACGTTCGACCCGCGAACCCAAGACGGCTTTCCGTTAGGCGTTCCTTCAGCCGGGGTGCTGACCACTTTTGGCACCCAAGGCGCCTTCGCCCGCGAGCGTGTGAAAGCCGCGCGGTGGCTAGAAACCCTGGCCTGCCGCGTGTTTTCGGCGCCTGACCCGAAACAAGTCTTCAACCCCTTCAAGCGCGACGTCGCCACCGAAGGCAGTTGCCAACACTGCCACCAAACCCTTGACCCCACCGCGATTCACTTCAAACGCCAGTACCACACCGAGCGCGGCGTCATTTACTGGGGCGGGTTGAAGCCATGGCCTTGGGACCAAGGCTGGGCTAACGAAAACCTAGAGCCTTTTGGCCGCTGGCAGACTTTTTTCATTCACGACACCTGGCTCACCCCTGTCACCGAAGCGCGGCTCAATGAAAACCCCAACGCCCGTTTCATCGACTTCTTGCCTCCAGAACAAAAGCTCTTTGGCCAAACGTCTGACGGCACCATTGGCCCACTGGGTTTCGCCAAGATGCTCGTCAATTCAGGTGAGTTCGACCGGTGCGCCGTGCAGCGCATTTACAGCCACTTTGCGTCGCGCGCGTTAGACCCCGTCGAAGACAAAGACCGTTTAAACCAACTCATTGAGCGCTTCAAAACCGGTGGCCGGCAAATGCGGCCCTTCATTCGTGCGCTGATGAAAGACGACGAATTGGGAAGAGGCCTGTGATGCGTCAGGTACTTGCCCTTGGGGTGGCGGTGGCGGTGCTTGCCGGCTGCGATGGCTTGGTGTTCGGCCCGCTGCAGAAACCGGGCGGCCCTGTTTCACCCGGCATCACCGACCCTGGCCGCTTGCGCACGCTGACGACCGCCCAGGTGTTTGAAGAGTTGAAGGGCACCTGCGCCGGCTGCCACGCCGACGGCATGAACAAGCCGTTCTTTGCCAGCGTGAATGCTTTTCAAAAGCTGCTGGTGGAAGACACGGCCTGGGTGGTACCGGCCAAACCCGCGCAGTCGAATTTGCTGGCGCTGCTCGAAGGCCGCGGCACAGGTCAATACACGCAAATGCCTTCGACGGGAGACACCTTCAGCAAGCTCGCCGCTGACGGCCACACCACCGTCAACATGGCCGAGCTCTCTTTGTGGATTTCTTCGCTCGAAACACAGGTCACCACGCCCACTGGGCCCGTCGTCGACACGTACCTCAAGCGCAAGACGGCAGAGCAAATACTGAACGCGCTCTACAAACAACTCGGTCTTACCGAGAGCGACTTCATCAACAGCGACTTAGACGCGATTGCCGATTACGCCACGCGCAGCCCCGACGACTACTTTCAGAAATATGGCGAGAAGCCGGGCGCGGCGAACTGGGTAGCGCTGGGAGGCCCCAATTACGTCGAAGGTTTGGCGCGCAAAACCGACGTGGGGGCCACTTTCGCGCAGGCGCTGACGCCGATTTCACAGGCCTTTTGCCGGCGTTCGATTTTGAAGAGCGGCAACAACGCGCTCTTCATCGACGCCAAGCTGTCTGACACGTCGGCCACCGCGAAGGCCTCCATCGAGAACAACATCAGAAGCCTGCACTTGAAAATGCTGGGCCAACCGGCCACTGACGACGACGTGGCCGAATTGTTGGGCTTGTTTCAAGAAGTCGAGCCCAAGGGCACCACCACCGCGTGGACCGCCGTGTGCTCGGCGTTGATTCGCGACCCGTTGTGGGTTTTTTACTGACGAGGTTTTTGTGCGCTTAGGCCGACGACAACTCTTGCAGGCTTCTTTGGGTGCCACCCAGCTTGCGCTGCTTTCGAAATTCGGGGTGATGCCCGGCGCTGCACGCGCGGCGAGCAGTGGTTTCGCGCCGACGCGGTTGCTCACCATCAACATGGGAGGCGGCTGGCATGCGCCGCACGCGTTTTTTCCCCGCCAAGCGCTGCCGGCCGTGCCTGCGCCCACCACCCATGACGGAGAACCCGTGTACTTCGACAGCGGGGCGCTGCAGAACTTAGACGGCAGCGGCACTTCGATGAACGGCGGCTACGAGAAGCTGGTGATTCCCAAGTTGTGGAACCAAAGCGCCCTCGACGCCGGGCAGAAAGACCCGCGCAACGGCACTTCACCGCATGGGTACGCTTGGCAAAAGCACCAACTGTGGACCCATGCGTCAGTGGTGCACGGCGTCGACCAAATGACCGCGGCGCACGCGGCGGGGCCCATCAGCGCGTTGTGTGGCGTCGCTTCGTCTGAATGGCGCAGCCCCGCGATTCACGCCTGGGTAGCGTCGGCGCTCTATTCACGCTTTGCCAATTCGCGCGCGTTGCCGGTGGTGCACATTAGCGGGCCTGACCCGGCGAGCTTGTCGCTGCGCGGTGAAGTCGCGGCCATGGCCATTCGAGAAGTGGGCGACGTGGCCACGTTGTTGTCAGACCGTTCAGACCAGGCTTGGCTCGACTTGCGCGCGCGCACCGAAAAAGACCAGCTCAACTTCGACGGCTCGAGCAACGGGCGTTACGCCACCACTCCGGTCGAAGACCGCATTTTGCAGCGCCTGCGCAAGCGACGCGGGTTGGTGAATAGCGGCACCGCGAGCTATCTAGAAACGCTGCACCGCTCGTATGAAGGCGTGTCGAAAGTGTTGGCGCGCGATTTGGTCGATATCGTGGAGCGCACCAAAGGCAGCGAGTACACCCCCGTGGCGAGCTGGGCTGACGGCGGCGGCCGCTATTCAACCACCGCCGGGTCTACTCACGACGACGCCTTGCTGCAAAACGGGCTCGAGTTGGCGTTGCGGCTGTTCAAAGCCGACTTGGTCACGGCCATTAGTATCGGCACCTTTGGCCCGTTCAATTACAGCTTTGACTTAGGCCACAGCCAGGGGCACTTGCCGCAGTTCGCCATGGTGCGCGCCACGATGGACGTGGTGGGTCGCTTCTTGGGTGAAATGAAAGCCACTCCCACCTCGGGAGGCCGCAACCTGCTCGACGAGACCATCGTGATGTTGGTGAGCGATTTTTCACGCACCTGGCCCAAGTCGGGCACGTGTGATCACGCCACGTTCACCAGCGTGCCGGTTATCGGCGGAGGCATCGCTCCCAACCGCATGATGGGCGGCTTCGACATGAGCGACGTGACGGCCATCAACCCCGCGGGGTTGCCCGTCGACATCGTCGAGAACGGCGTCGCGGTGCAACGCGCTCCCCGCAGCGGTGACGTGCTGCATTCGGTGATGTCGGTCATGGGAGTGACTGGTTTTCGCATTCCCGGTGGGAGCGGCGAAATCACTGGCCTCACCCGCGGCTGACAGTGAGCAAAACGGGTGTCTCCCCTATCTCCATGCCACCGACACCGGGCCCAGGTACGAAATCAGCGTCACGGCTTTCGTCACTTTGCCCAGCGCATTTTTTTCGCGCGCTAAACTGGGCTTCAAACCACGGGTGACGCGAATCGCCAGCGTGTGGAGGCCCGGCAAAAGCACCCTGCTGCCTTCGAGCGCGGCGCGTTCAACGGCATGGTTTTTCACTTCACCGAGCTTCTTCTGTGCGAGCGGCTTGTCATCGACAAGCACCTCGAAGAGCCCGCCATCTGCGTTGCTCAAATGCTGCGCGGTCGACTCAAATGCGGTCGCCACGTCAACCCGTACCCACAGTGTGCCCGATTCAGCCACGCGAAAAGTTTGGCTCACCCCGCCGCCTTCGGGCGTGAAGTCCATAATCGGGCCACCCGTTTCGGGGTTGGGCCGCATGCGCACCTCGCGCTGGCCCACCGCCAAAGAAAGGGCGGTGCTCTCGGCTCCCGCACGCACCGCGAAGCGCACCCCTGCGGCGCCCAGCACCTGCCCGTTGGGTGTCTGAAACATTTTCCACCCATCGAGCCCGTGCGCGAAGGCCAAGTTCACGAAGTCGAGCGCCTTCAGCGCGTGCTGAACGCCTGCGTCAAGGGCCCTGACCTGAGCCGTGGGAGGAAGAGCCACATCAGCCATGGTTCACCCCGCCTCCAAGGGAGGCGATGACGGCGTCACGTCAGAGCGGCTGCGTACCATGCCCCACAACGCAGTGGCCGCCAGCGACGGCCCTGCGCACGCGATGACCAGCCACAGCACCTCGACACCGGTGCTCACCCGAAACGCGTTCCACCCCAAAGCCTGCGCCCACGTCACCGCCGCGTCGAGCGTTACCAACGAAGCCAACGTCACGCCAAGCCATGGCCGGTAACGGCGCGCGAGCAACACCAACAGGCCCAGGAGCATCACGTCGAAAAACACCCAGGCCTTGTGCATCCACATTTGGGGAAACCAGGCCTGCGGCGAAGCGAGCGCCAACAGGGGCACCCAGGCCGCGAGCAGCACGATGAGCGCCCAAATCGCGAACAACGGCCCCCGGGCCAAGGTGCGCAGCCCAAAACCCACCAAGCTGCCCTCGGCGAAAGCCTTGAGCGAGTCATACAAACCCACCGTGCGCGAATGCCCAGGCGGAGTGGCCAAGTAAATCGGCTCCCACCCGTGCGGCCGCAACTTGGCTTTGAATGCATGCACGCCAGCGAAGTCGTAGAGCGGCTTCGACAGCTCTCTCACCCACAACAACCCCCTCGGCACGTCACCCGACAGTGGCGCCAGCCCCAGCGTCACCAGCCGCGCGTCGGCCTTTTGCGCAGCCCGCATGCCCGCGTCGAAGAGCAACTCGGCCGTGCCGTTGGGGGCGCGCCGTTCACGCAGCAAGTCTTCGAAGAGCCAGCCTTTGCGCGCGTAAATCGGCACCGCCGAGAGCACCGCCACCACCTGGCCACTCTTTTCAGCGACGAAAAAAATGCGCTCTTCGCAGTACGAATAGGGCTCGACGCTGACCAAGAAACCCATTGGCGCCATGGTGCGGCTCTTCAGCCAACCTTCAATCAGCTGGTCCACCGCTTGGCGTACCGGCTGCCCTTCGGCCAACTCGCTCGATTGCAACCGGCGCACCGTTACTCCGTGGGCACAGGCCCTGCGCAGCTGTGAACGCAATGAAGGCACCTTGGCCAACACCTCGTGCCACTGCGCGGGGTTCCACGTCGGTTGCTCGCCAATGTGCAAAGACGACCACCCCGAGGCGTCGATGAACCGTTGCCCGGCAGCGAAAAAGCACGGCCGCTTTCCCAAAGTTCGGGCGTACTGGGCAAAATGTTCGGCCACTTCGGCCATGCGTTCTGCCGGAGCGACGGGAGCGCCTGCAGCCACGGCCGCGCTGCCCGTGTCGCGCCACGCGACGAAGGCGTCGTTGCCGTCGAAGAAGTATTCGTAGCCCGTCTCTAAAAGCTGAAACGAAGTGGTATTCCACCCGAAAGCCTTCAAGAGACTTAAGGCTCGGTCACGTTCAACGCTCATGGGTGAGCCGCGAGGGTAGGAAAAGGTGATCTAAACCGCAAAAAGGTGAGTGTTGTATTACAGCACGCGCCCATTCGCGGTTACACTTTCGTCGTTTCGGCAAAGGAGAGGTCGTCACCCGTTCATGTCTGAGAATTCGGCCACGCGCCTGAAGCCGTTTTCAGGCGACACGCTGAAAGCGTTGTTGATTAACGAGTGCGAGCGTGGCTCGAGCGGCGAGTTGGTCGTTCGAGGCCAAGAAGACCACGGTCGTGTCTTTTTGGTGCAGGGCCGCATCGCCTGGGCCTACCAACAAGGCCAACGCGAAACGCTTTCTAGCCAGTTGGTGAGCGACGGGCTCATTTCTGACAATGACCGGGTGCGCGTCTTCGAAGAGTGCCGCCACACCCGGCGCAATTTCTGCGAAGTGCTCATTGGCCTGGGGTTGGTCGACCGTGAAACAGTGCGCGAAAGGTTGCGCCGCTACGTCGCTGGCTGTCTGTACGCGGTGTTCAGCTGGCAAACGCCCGAAGCGCTGTTCATTCCCCAAGAGCGCAAATACTCGAGCGACCTGCTCTTCGTGTGGCAAGAGCTGCTCGGCGTCGGCACTGAACAACCCTTCTCTGACAACTCGGCGCCCGCCGTCGCGGTGCCCCACGCCCCTTCGCCCGAGAGTTACCTCGAAGAGCTGCTCAAACAGCCTCCCGTGCAAGATGCCTTTTTTTTCGAAGTGAGCTCCAAGACCGTGGTGGCTTCGGCTTCGAAGAAAAACCGCAACGGTGAAACGGTGTGCCACGCCGCCGGGTCGATGATGGCGCAACTTTCGACCGCCCTTGGGCACCTGGGCATTTTGAGCAACATCGCTGACATCGAGCTGCATTCGAACAAACACGTCTTCATCGTCTCGCGGCTGGGCCAAGTGAAAACAATGGCGCTCGTCGCGGTGCTCGAAAAAGGCAAGGGTATACCCAGCGACACGCGCAAAGCGGTGGCCGAGCTGGCGTCGATGGCGACTTTGCCCGAGGCGCGCGCCGAGCAGCCGATGCCGATGTCGTAATTTCGTTTCAAACGACACCCAGGCCATTTGCTCAAATGGGTTCTTGTGGTCGACCCGAAGCAAGGTCATCTTTCGCATTTCATGACACGACTTCTGCTCGCCGCCGCGTTGCTCACCGCAGCCACTGTCGCCGCTGAAGACCGCAAGACAGTCATCGTTTTTCCTCCCACCAGCACCGCCAAGTTGCCCGAGGGCTTAACGATTGCAATTGCCGAAGCGGCGAACGCGGCGCTGGCGCCCACCCACAATTTGCTTCACGCGCGGCAGCTCTTGGCAATGACGTCGCGCCACCGCATGCAGTTGTCTGACTTGTCTGAGCCCAACACCGCGCGGGCCGCGGCGCAGCGGCTGGGGGCGCATATTTTCGTCTATTCCACCCTGCAAGAAGACAAAACCGGGTGGACCCTCACCACCTGGGCCTCGCGGGTAGGCTCGCCCAAGACCGCCACCAGCACCGTGCTTTTGCCGCTGACCATCACCTCGGCACTGCAGAAGGCCGGAGGCGCGTTGGCCGACGCGGCGCTGCGTTATGACGGCCGCGGCGCGCACAAGGCCGACTTGCTCACGCCTTATAACGGAGCCGATGACGCCATGCGCGACTACGCTTCGTGCGCGGCCACGTTGCTCAAGCAACCCATCGGCATCGAGAACCCACCGGTGCTGCGCGAGAACGAGCTGTCGTACGCCGTAGAACAATGTGAAAAAGCGGTGAAAACCGACCCGAGTTTCGGCGCCGCGTGGGCGGCCTTGGCGTTGGGAGCGGCCATTGCAGGCAACGACGCCCGCGCAGTCGAGGCCTTGGCCAAGGCCCCGGCCCACTTGCCGAACGCCATGTTGGCGCGCTTCTGGCTCGTGAGCCGTTACCAGTCGACCGACGCGGCTGAAAAGTTGTTGGTGGAAACCATTGTCAAAGCGCCCGGCTTTTTGCTCGCACGCGCTTACTTGGCTGAACTCTACAACGCACTGGGCCGGCAGGCTGAGGCCGCCAAAGCGTGGGAAGCCTACGCCGACCACACCTCACCCAACCCCTTCGTCATTTCCAAGCTCGCTTACACCCTGGCGAAAATGGGCAAAGCCGACGCCAGCGTGGCGTACGCCGAAAAAGCGCTCGTCTATGACAGCACCAGCGTAGAGCTGAATTTAGAGCTGGCCAGCCGCTACCTCGACGCCGGCCGGGTAGAAAAGGCCATCGCCACGCTCGAGCCGTTCGCCAAGCAACCAGACGTCGGCGCCGAAGTGGTGCTGCGCTTGGGTTACGCCAAAATGATGAAGGGCGAAAGCGACGTCGCCGAAATGCTGCTCGCGCGCGCCATCACTTTGGCCAAAGAGCCGTCTGAATGGCGCACCCGCGGCCGCGCAAAGCTGAATTTGGCGCAGCTTTATTTGAAGAAGGGCCACCAAGAGCAAGCCAAGCAGTCATTGCTCGAGGCAATGAAAGAAGGCCTGCGGCCGAAGCCCGCGCCCGACACCAAAGAGCTGATGGCGCTTCTTTCGCCCGACGAGCTCAAGTCATTCGAGACCGAGAATGGTGGCGTGAAAGAGTCGAGCCCATTTGGTTTGAAGGGTGGCGAAGTAAACCCTGCGGCAAAACGCACCGACGTGCCGAGCGGTTTCGAGGCGGTGAAGGTGAAGTAACGCCTCGGTCAGCCCTTCTACTGGCGCACGGGCGACGCATCGCTGCGTAAGAAATTACGCGGCAAAATAGCGACAGAGACAGTCGTACAACACTCTTCACCTATGTATACCGCGGAGCGTGCTTTCACTCTGGGGCCGTTGGCCAATGACATCTTTTCGTTTGGGTTCAGGCGTGCTCGCGCTGTTCGCCAGCACCTGGTTGTTGGGTTGCGGGGGCGCTCAACACATCGAGCCTTACGACGAAAACCGCTGCGCCCGCGCCAGTGAAGGCAACAGCTGCGTCAACTTCGTCTACTCAGTAAAACCTGAAATACGAAAGTCGGTGAAGGGCTCGTTGAAAGGCGTTTTGCGCTGGGCCGTGCACAAAGGCGGCAACGTCGGTCTCTTCGGAGCCGGTGACAACGTGGCGCTGTGGGGCGGTGACGCGTTGAACGTCGACCTGTCAGGCACTGACGCAACTTATACGGTGACGCTCGACGACGTGCCCGCTGGCCGTTACCAAGTGCTGGCCTACCTCGATGAGAACGAAAACTTCATCAGCGACGGTGGCGAAGTGGTGACGTTTCCCAAAGACCCGTTCGGCATTCCTCCCAACCGCGACATCACCGTGAAGATTCTTTTAGACTTCATTCGGTAGCGTGGGCCGCACCCATGGTTTCAGGCTGCACCGCCGCGGTCTTCTTCTCACCCGCGCGCTCAATCACCAACCGCACCCATTTGGCGGCGCTGGCGCGCATGCCTTTCGAAGCGAGAAATGCGGGCACGCCGCCATTCAAGTCGGTGTGCACCACGTAGACGACTTGGGTTTTGCCTTCGCCCAAGCGTTCAATGGTCCACGCGCCTGAAAGCCGCTTCATGCGCACGAAGCCTTTCGGCACCGAAGGCCCTTTTTCATTGGTGAGGTGAAATTCAACCCGGCAGCGTTTACCCGTTTCGAGGGTGCGCTTGGCGCAGACGACGTAGTCGCGGTTGCTCACCACGGGCGCGTAGCGCTGCTCGTACATGGTGCGCTCGTCTTCGCTTTCGCTCAGCACTTTGCGTGTCAGCAAATATTCTTCGCGCGCGTCGAAGCGGCCGTCGCCAAACGCGCTGTCGCAGAGAATGTCGACGCCTTTGGGCGTGGTGACGGTGAGCCGGTACTCTTCGAAGTTGGAGCCGTCGACCTCGCGCGCTTCGATACGCATGCCGTTGTCGTCGTCGATGAGGGTGTAGGGCTTCTCGGGCTCAGCGGCGAGCAACGCAGGAGCGATGACGAGCAACGCGGTCAGCATCAAGAGCGGGTTTTTACCTCACCGCGTTTGCAGAAAGCGATGGAGCCTTAAGGGTACCCGGGGCAAAAGGCCTCGCCGTGGCTTGTTAACCCACACCTCAAACCCGGTTGACAATGCCTGCGACAACCCGATAACCACCTGTACCAACAAGGTTTTCGTCTTCTCTTTGGGGAGAGCCTTCACCATGACTGAGCTGGCCGCGCCACCGCACTTCACTGCCCACGCCCATGTTTCCAAACCGCTGCCTACCGCGGTCAACCTGCGCCACGACTGGACGCAAGCCCAAGTGCGCGCGCTTCACGACAAGCCGCTGCTCGAGCTGGTTTACGAAGCGCAAACGCTGCACCGCCAAGTCTTTCAAGAAAACCACGTGCAGCTCTGCAGCCTGCTTTCCATCAAAACCGGAGGCTGCTCGGAAGACTGCGGCTACTGCCCGCAGGCCGCGCGCTACGACACCGGCGTCAAAGCCGAAAAGCTGATGCAAGTCGCCGACGTGCTCAAGTCGGCCACCGCCGCGAAAGAAGCCGGCGCCACCCGCTTTTGCATGGGCGCCGCGTGGCGCGAAATCAAAGACGGGCCACAGTTCAACAGCGTGCTCGACATGGTGAAGGGCGTGAAGGCCTTGGGGCTCGAAGCCTGCTGCACGTTGGGCATGCTGAGCGACTCGCAAGCCAAGGCGCTCAAAGAGGCGGGGTTGACGGCGTACAACCACAACCTCGACACCTCGGCCGAGGCGTACGGCGACATCATTTCGACCCGCACCTACCAAGACCGGTTGAAGACGATTGAGCGCGTGCGCAACGCCGGCATTTCGGTGTGCTCGGGCGGCATCATCGGCATGGGCGAGAGCATCGACGACCGTTGCAACCTGCTCATCACCTTGGCCAACCAACCGGTGCACCCTGAATCGGTGCCCATCAACGCCTTGGTCGCGGTTGAAGGTACTCCGCTCGAAAAGCAAGCGCCGGTGAAGCCGGTGGAAATGGTGCGCATGATTGCCACCGCGCGGTTGATGATGCCGCTGGCGATGGTGCGGCTGTCGGCGGGCCGCATGCAAATGAGCCAAGAAGCGCAGCTTTTGTGCATGATGGCCGGCGCCAATTCGATTTTCTTCGGCGACAAGCTGCTCACCACCGACAACCCCGCTTACGGCGAAGACATGGCGCTGCTCAAAGAAGCGGGCATCGCGCCGTTGCTGCCCGCCGTCGAGCGGTGAGCTACGACTTCACACGTTGGGCGCAAGGCGAGCTCGACCTGCTCGCTTCGCAGCACCTCACCCGTACGCTCGAGCCGCTGCAATCTGCCCAAGGCCCCACCGTGCGCGTGGGCGGGCAGAGTCTGATTAATTTCTCATCGAACGACTACCTGGGCCTCGCCGCGTCACCGCTGCTGATTCACGCCGCGCAGCAAGCGCTCGACGCTCACGGTTTGGGCAGCGGTGCGTCGCGGTTGGTGGCGGGCGATTCTGCGCTCCATCACGCACTAGAAGCGTCAGTGGCGCGGTTTCTCGGCAGTGAAGCGGCGCTGCTCTTCAACTCGGGTTACGCGGCCAATGTCGGCCTGGTGTCTGCTTTGTGGGGCAAAACAGACATCCTTTTTTCTGACGCACACAACCATGCGTCGCTCATCGACGGGTGCCGGCTCTCGAGGGCCCGCACGTTGGTCTACCCCCATAACGACGTCGCGGCGCTCGAGGCATTGCTGTCGGCGCACCCACAAGGTCGGCGCGCGGTGCTGACCGACGCGGTGTTCTCGATGAACGGTGACACTGCCCGCTTGCATGAATTGTCTGCCTTGTGCGAGCGCCATGGCGCGGCGCTGGTGGTCGACGAGGCGCACGCTACGGGCGTCTTTGGGCCCACCGGCGCAGGCTTGTGCGAGGCGCAGGGTGTGTCTGCCGACCTGCGCATGGGCACGCTGGGCAAGTCGCTTGGCGGTTTTGGCGCTTACGTGGCCTGCGACGCGGCGGTGCGCTCGCTGCTCATTCACCGCGCGCGCTCGTTGGTGTTCTCAACCGCTTTGCCCGCGGCGTGGTGCGCGGCGGGGGTGACGGCAATTGCGCGGGTACAGCAAGACACGGCCCTGCGCGAGCGACTGTGGAGCAACATCAAAATTTTCACCACCGGTTTGCGCGAGCTCGGTTTTGAAGCCGTGGCGCACTCGCCCATTTTTTCGGTGGTGCTGGGCGCTCCCGAGCGGGCCATGGCGGCGTCAGCGTTTCTGCGTGAGCGAGGGGTGTGGGCGAAACCGATTCGGCCTCCCACGGTGCCGCCGGGCACCAGCCGCTTGCGCATGACACTTCGGGCTGACCATTCACCCGCGCATTTACAGCAAGCCCTCACCGCGCTCGCCGACTGGCAGAAAGCCGAGCGCCGATGACCGTGCATCGTTTTTTGGTGGCCGGCACCGACACTGGCGTGGGCAAAACAGAAGTGGCGTGTGCCTTGGCTGCGCTTCTTGCCGAGCGCCAAGAGCGGCCCTGGGTCTTCAAGCCCTACGAGAGCGGCATGGAGCAAAGCAACGTACCGGCCGACGCTCAGGCGCTGCGACAGGCGGCGGGCAATTGGCAATCGCTCGACACGGTGTGCCTTTACCGCTACCGCGCTCCGCTCTCACCCGCGGTGGCGGCAAAGTTGGAGCGCCGGCCCGCGTCATTTCGCCGCGTGCTGCGCACGTTGCATCAGGCCGAGGGCGCGTCGATGGTGGTCGAAGGCGCGGGCGGCTTGCTCAGCCCACTCGACGGTCAGCACACCATTGCCGACATCGCGCAGGCGCTGCGGCTGCCGGTGCTGCTGGTGGCACGCAATGCCTTGGGCACATTGAACCACACCGCGCTGTGCCTCGAGGCGCTGCGCCACCGGAGAATCAAGGTGGCCGCTGTGCTGCTTTCACAAAGCGCAGCTCAAGCGGACATCTCTCAAAAAACCAACCATCGCTGGCTTTCACAGACTTTTACAAACGTGACATTTCTGCCGCCAATGCCATTCATTGACGCCCATCAAAAGCGACTTACCGCGTTAAAGCGCGTACTTTCGCGGCTCATGTAGTCAGGTGTGCAAGGCACCTCCAAATCGCTAAAAGGCCGCTATTCAGGCTCCAAATGCGATTATTCTCTCGAGTCCATGAACCGAGAACCGTGGGTGATGTTGAATCCTCCTGTTTGGGTACCGGCGAAAGCAGTCACTCATTCGCCGACGCTCGTGGTGATGGATGCACAGAAACTCGAGCGGACATGTCTGAACTGTGGCCACGAAATGAGCGAGCGAAAATGTGACCTCGTTTGTTCGTGCGGTTTCTTCGTGAGCTCGGAAGACTGGCTTTAAAAATATTTCGCTAGAGCGCCGAACAGGTTACCTGAGCGTCACGAGGGGCTTAAGACCGAAGCGAGGCCGCAGGCCGCAGCGAGAGGATCGGCAGCCGCAGTAGGTCGGGTAACCTGTTCGGTGCTCTAGTGCGCGTGGAGCGCGTCTATTTCGTCGGCTTTTCGCCGGCACTTCTCGAGCTCGTCGCGCACCGCTTGTCGTGCCGTGCTCTCGGGAGTTTGACCCAAACGCTGCGCCAGCTCTCCGCAATGTTTGAGCGCCGCTTCGACGTCGTCTTCGCGCTGCCCACGTTGTGCCGGAGCCAGCGAGCGCAACACCTGTTGCCGCCGCGAACGCTGCACCGCTTCTTTCAATTTGTTGGCTTGCGCGGCGTGGGTCGAGTCAGGCGGTACTTGGTTGAGCCAATCAAGCGCTTCATCGAAGGCCTTCGCTTCAGGCGGGGCGTGTGCGTTCACCGCGCGGGCATAAGCGTCGCGGCCTTTTTCAAACAGCGCATCGCCATTGTCGCGGCAGCGGGTAAAGCACAGCAGCCACACCACGCTGCTGAAGGCCACGGCGCTTAGTCGCGTTGGAGCCATGCCCACCGCATTCCTCCGATGAGGAGTAGCAAGAAGAGGCTCGCGCTACCCGATGCCGCGTGGCAACCGCAAGCAGGTGCTTCTTCATCGAACGGTCTTGCCTGCCCGCCGCCACCGGTACCCCCATCGTCACCTACCGACGCGTCAGGTTGCATCGCGCTGCCTGCGTCGTCGAGCAAGCTCGGCCCACCATCAGGGTGACCAAAGCCACCCGCCGGTGGGTACCCCTTGAGCACGATTTCTTGCGTCGGCAGCGCCATCGAGCAGTTGCTGGCAAAGCCCGGTAACACCGGCGCGCCTGCTTCGGCCCACGCGGTCCACATGAGGCTCGCCATCAACGTCAGCGCGTCGCCCCAGCGCCGGGCGGTTAGCTCGCGCACCGCTCCGTAGAAGCCAGGCATGTCGCCGACGTGGGCCTGGTCAGCTGCAATCAGCGTGGCCACCAGGCCATTGCCCACCAGCACCACGTCAAAGATGTTGTTCTTGGGGTCAGCCCGACCCACGGTGCCGTAATAATTTTTCGCGTCAGACGCGATGCCGTTGAGCTGGGCGTTGTTGTCGAACATGTCTGATTCCCAACGCTGGTGCAGCCCGTCGGGGTCGAAGTTCTTGGTGTTGTGCAGAACCGAGAACGCGTCGGTCACGTAATGCGAGAGCAAAAAGAGCGCTTGCAGAATCTCTGCCTGATTTTGGCCTTTGAACGCGTTCACCAATTGCTGGTAACGCGCCTCGACGTGCCAGGGCACCTGGCCGTTCTTCACCGCGTAATTGCGCAGCAGTGCTTGCGCGTTGGCCCAATCGCGCGGGTACGTCTCGGGGGGAACCACCCAATCGATTTCCAAGTAATGCCTGGGCCACTCGTCGGGGTCGTACTTCGCACCGGCGCTGGGGTACCGCCAGCGGTCGGGGTCGCACGCATCGTCTTGCAGTGCGCTGGTCTGTCGCGCCGCCACCCAGCCCCGCAGACAAGCGTTGGCGGGCAGCGGCTCATGCATCATCGACGCGAGCTTGCGGTGGCCGTCAAAGCCCCAGCCCCAGGCCAAGCTCGGGGCCAACAGAAGACACGCGCTGAAGAACCAAGAACGCACCGGTGAACAGCAGGTTATGAACCGGTAGTCCAGGTAAGTGCAACCCCTTCAGAAAGGCTTCGAGGTTTGAAAAAAAGAAGCACCCGACACAGTTGATGTTTCGACTTCGGCAATGACGGAATGGGGAGCTTTCGGCCATTGATCATCACGCCTATGAAAACCTTCTTACTTGCTGCCCTTCTGCTGCTGACTGTCGCGGTCAGCGGCTGCCTTTATTCACTCGGTGTAGGTGGCGACAGCCCCGATGGCGGCATCGACGCCGGAAACGATGACGATGCGGGCTCGGGGGGTGGCGTGGGAGGTGGAACGGGCGGTGGAATGGGTGGAGGTGAAGACGGGGGTGGAGGTGGCTTTGGCGGTGGCGACGGATTGGGTGGCGGCACCGGAGCGGGCACAGGCGGCCCCTTTCAGAGCCCTATCAATCTTGTCGCTCGGCGGCCCAATCTGAGCGCTGACGCAGGGGGCAATTGGTCGTTTTCGGCGCTGTTCATTCGCAAATCGACCCAGAACTGCCAGACGACGCGCTACGGCAACTGCACCAGCGTTTCATGCGGCGACAACCCGCAGGCAGCCGACTATGCGCCGGCCGGAACAATCTCAATTCCACAGACTATGCCAGCGCTGACGCTCTCGCCCTTTTCCAACAACGCCTATGGCTTAAACACAAATGAGAAGCTGTGGAACGTCGGCCAGACTTTGACCATCACCGCCACGGGTTCTACGGGGGGAGTGCCGCCTTTCTCCACCACCCTCACCGCCCCTCAACGGGTGCTTGTCACCAGCGTCGATGGAAACCCGTGGCCTCAAGCTGGCACAGTGCTGCCTTTCGCCGTCGACAGCGCGCACACGGTGACGTGGGACCACGGAACCACCGGCGAGGTCTGGGTCACGGTGTTTGGCCGCGACAGCCTGTACACCGACGTCAGAGTCACCTGTTCCTTCCCTGCCGCGGCAGGCACAGGTACCTTCCCAGCAAAAATGATTCCGCAAGGGGTGTTGACGTATGGGACGGTGGCTTCGCGGTACTTCAACGTCTCGGCAGTGACGAAGCAGTCACTTACCGCTGGCAGTTACGCCATCACCCTCGCGGTGGAGGAAGCGGCGCTCACCACCGCCGGCGACTCTTCTTGGTTCAACAACGTGCAGTTTCAGTGAGGCTGGCCAAGCCTTTCATGCGGGTTAACTACCGGCCAAAAATGCGTGAAAACCAACGGCTCGCGGTCGGCAGCGACGCGGCGCTGGGCACGGGCCGGGCGGCAATTTCAAGCGAGTCTAAAATTTGGTCTGCCGACTTGCGCTCCAAGTGG